>JBAYLJ010000090.1:0-5189 GCA_041664145.1 Candidatus Omnitrophota bacterium
CCGCTTCTTTATCCGCAGACTCTTCTTCAAGCCAATATTTTAAACGATCAAGAGAAAAACAAAGCCGATATTCTTTCTGGTTAACAACAGCCAAACTTTGAGCATAGCGCATCAAATAGCTTACGTGTCTTGTCGTCTGATCAAGCTGAAAGACAGAAAGATGCCTCGGCAGATTAGGGATCGAGAGGCCGGCAATAACAACCATCAAGGCCACGACTAAAAGAAGCTCAATGAGCGTAAAGGCACTCTTTCGTCGCTTGGAGAAGAAGGACAAAAAAAAGAAAAAAGAAAGTCGTTCCACAGAAATTAATTTTCTTCTTGAGCCCAGTTGGCAACGTCATCCTTGCTTTCAACGCTGTCAGATCCAAGCGAAAATAAATCATAGGCATCTGTATTCTTAACGCCTGGACAAGCATATCGATATTCATTGCCCCAGGGGTCCTTAGGAAGCTTTCTTTTCTTAAGATAAGGACCGTTCCAGTTTGTAGGCACGGGAGAGCTTGTCGGTACAACAAGCAAGGCCGTAAGCCCTTGTTCTGTTGTAGGATAACGGCCATTATCAAATTCATACAGATCAAGCGCCGTGGCCAAGTTGGACTCAATATCCGCTAAGGCGGCTGACCGGCGGGCTTGTTCCCCGCGGCCTGCAAGATTGGGCACAACCATCGCAACTAAAACGCCTAAAATAATAACCACAAGCATGATCTCTACGAGGGTAAATCCTCGTCTCTGATGACCTTTGTTCATCGGCTCATCCTTTCCTTATTGAATGATTAAATTCATTTGAAAAATAGGCAACAACATCGCCACAACAATAAAACCAATGATAGCTCCAATAAAAACGATCAAGATCGGCTCAAGCAAAGATGTCATCGTTTTGATCACTTGATCCGTTTGACGCTCATAAGAAAAAGCGATCTTTTGCAGAGCCTTTTCCAGATGCCCTGATTCTTCACCAACAATGATCATGTTGACAACCGCAGAAGAAAAAAAGGAAACGTTTTTTAAACTTTCAGCCAAGCTTGCGCCCGCGGCGACCTCTTGGGCAACCTTTTCAAGTTCTTGACGCAGCGCGTGATTAACAACAACTGCTGAAACGCCTTTAAGGGCTTCCACAATACTCACTCCACCCTCTAAAAGCGTCGCGAGTGTCTGCGAAAAACGTACCATCTCGAGCTTTAAAATAAACTCCCCAATCATTGGGACGCGTAGTTTTAAACGATCGATCTTTATTCTTATTTTAGGATCTTTCTCACATTGTCTGAAATAAAAAAATCCTGTTCCGAAAAACAAAAGGACAGCCCACCAGAACTTGGCAAAAAAAGTGCTCACCGCCATTAAAAAAACAGTCGGCCATGGAAGCTGCTGGGAGAGTTCATCGAACATTTCCGTTAGGCGAGGGATCACGAAAGATAAAAGAACAAAAATGGTTACAACGCCAACGCTTAAAATAAGCCCAGGATAGATAAGGCTTGCCGTTGCCTTTGAAGAAATTTCTTGGTCTTTTTCTAAGAAATCAGCGAGCCTGCCCAAGACATTACTGAGCTGCCCGCTACTTTCTCCTGATTTTACTAAATGAACATAAAGAGAGCTGAACACCTCTGGATAGCGCGCCAATCCATCAGAAAACGAGCCGCCATCTTGAACAAAATTAGCCATCTCCTCCAAGATCTTCTTCATGGAGGCATGATGATCCTGATCCGAGAGAAGACGCAAGGCTCTTAACAGAGGAATACCCGCATCGATTAAATCATAAAGTTGCCGCGTAAAAACAACAACTTGTTTTTTGGAAATACGAGAGGACAATAAAACGGATGAGGATTTGATTAACCGCGGAGCTTTTCTTTTCTTCTCTTCAAACACTTCAAGGTCTATAGGCAAAAATCCTTGCTGGGTAACTTTAAGCACAGCCTCATTGACGTTCGCGGCTTCGACGACATCTTCAATAATTTCATGAACACCTTTTTTGGCGCGATAGAAAAATTTTGCCATAACGGTGTCATTTTAACATAGGCCCTATACAGATGCAAGATAAGTGAGGACAGAAAGCCAAGGGGTTATGAACGCTTGACAAGCATCCGCTTGTCAAATATTTTCTTCTTGAGTAACGCGGATGACCTCGCTCGGACTCGTGAGTCCTTGCTTGATCTTTTCCCAGCCAGACTGACGCAATGTTTTCATTCCCAGCTGCAAGGCCTTGGCGCTGATCTGAGTGCTTGAAACTTTTTTTAAAACAAGCTCACGCATTTCTTCTTTCATCACTAAAAATTCAAAAATACCATGCCGGCCTTGATAGCCGGTAAAATTGCATAATTCGCAACCCTTCGCTTCATAGATCTTAAGGTCTTTAAGCTCTTCCCTTCGAAGACTAAACTCCTTTAATATCTCAGGGGTGATTTGTGTTGATTGCTTGCAATGAGGACAAAGAAGGCGCACGAGCCGCTGAGCGATAAAACATAACACCGAACTCGAAATAAGGTAGGGTTCGATGCCCATATCGATCAAGCGCGCAACGGCAGAAGACGCATCGTTGGTATGCAGCGTTGAAAAAACAAGATGGCCTGTGAGCGCAACCTGGATCGTAATTTGCGCCGTTTCCATATCGCGAACCTCACCGACCATCATGATATCTGGATCATGACGAAGCATCGAGCGTAACCCAGCGGCAAAGGAAAGTCCGATATGCGGATGAATCTGGATCTGTGTAATTCCCTTAAGCTGATACTCCACAGGATCTTCAATAGTGATAATTTTTTTATCAATGGTGTTCACGCGGGAAAGGCATGAATAAAGAGTTGTTGTTTTTCCGCTGCCGGTTGGGCCTGTCAGAAAAATAATGCCATGCGGTTTCTGGATAAGACTATTTAAAAGCTCTTCTTCCTCTTGCGCTAACCCTAAATCTGCCATCCGATAAAGCTTTGAAGTGCTTAAAAGCCTTATAACAATACTTTCCCCAAAAGGAGTGGGCAGAAAAGAAACTCTTAAATCTAAATTAATATTCGTTGTCTGAAATTTAAAACGCCCATCCTGCGGAAGACGTTTTTCGGCAATGTTTAAATTAGACAAAACCTTGATACGAGAAGCGATCGAATCTTTGAAGTGCTTGATATTAGACGGCGCCTTGGCATCATAAAGAACACCGTCGATACGATAACGGACTTTAAGTTCATCGACAGAAGGTTCAATATGAATATCCGTCGCCTGCTTTTGATGGGCTTCAAACAACAACTGGTTAATGAACTTGGCGATTGATGCCTCAGAATCAAGATCTTGAAGAGGCTCGGATATTTCTTTGCTTTTTTCTTTAAAGGAAGTGCTTTGCATCATTTGGTCGATCGTATCAGCGCCAAGACCGTAGTATTTGCGGATCGACTCAATAACATCTTTGGCAGAGGCTAACACAGGCTTGATCTTTGTTTTACAAATAACAGCTAAATCATCAAGAAGGCGAATGTCTAAAGGACGATTAACGGCGACAGTTAAGACTCCTTCTTGGTAATCTAACGGCATGACTTGATAATGCTCAGCAACCTTAGCAGAGACCTTGGCAATAGCTTCCTTGGAGATTTGAGCTGTTTTAAGATTAACAAAGCTAACATCCAGCTGGGCCGCCAAAATAGGAAGATAGATCGACTCTTCATCCACAAATCCAAGACGGACGAGGGCAACACCCAGAAGCTCTTTTGTTTTTTTCTGTTCCTCAAGAGCTATCTGAAGCTGTTGTTCGGTAATAACTTTTTCTTTAACAAGAAGTTGGCCTAGGGGGGATTTTTGCCACATGCGTTTTTAATGATTGGTGTTAAGGCACATCCTTAACGGTCACGCGATAATAATCTCGCGTAAGATCATCAAGAGTTTTATCTACAAGTTTGACATAAGAAACAATATCATAAGCTTGCTCGACAACAACATCTGAAATTTTCTGGCTAACAGCGGTTCCTCTTGGCCCGGCGACATCCTCATAGAGGCCTAAAGAACTGCCCTTGACAAGGCCATTGGCAGCCCCAAGGGTGATCATGCATGCCTGGGAAGCCCTATCAACCCAAAGAACGCCATCTTTGCGGCTGAGCTCTTGCTCACCATAAACTTTCTCCGTGTGAGCCAAAAGATCCTCAAAGTCGATGGGGTCTCTTCTCACGCGTCGACGATCAGACTCAGAAAGAAAAGACTCGCCCTTTTCCGCGATCAAATTCGCTAACTGCACCTGAAGAGTACTATTTTCCTTTAAGCTATCTGTTGTTTTCTGATGGATAAAATAAAACGCCGTCATAGCGCAAATAAATGCGCACGCGACAAAAACTAAGCCTAGAATAATCTTGAATTTACTTGTCATAAGTCCTTTTGAAAGAATACATTACCTTCTTATTTTTATCATGTGCACTAACCATTGTCAACCGAAGTGACAAGAATATGGAGCGCCGCGACTAAAACCGTAATCCTTGTTTTATAACCCGCCTTCGTCAAATGGCTTTCGCGTTTGGCTTCGACGGGTTCATCCGCCTTTCCTAAAAAAAAGGCGAACATCCGCCGAAGCAATATTGATACCTTTTTTGTATTCCTCAGGAGGCAAACCCATGGCATATGGGTAGGCGGACGAAAAATATTTTCCTAGCCCACCTTGTTTCTCAAACAAAACTATGCCATACTCACATCAGACAGGAGGTAGGAGATAGCGAAAGCATTTTTTTAAGGCCTATCACCTTATCAGGAAAAACCCTAGCCATTGTGGCTAGGGTTTTTGTTTAATGTCGACCCAAAAGCTCAAACATTTTCTTTTTATAAGCTTCCACTCCCGGCTGGTCAAAAGGATTAACTCCCGACAAATAACCGCTTATCGCGACAGCCTTTTCAAAGAAATAATAAAGCATCCCCAGTGTTTGCGCTTGGTAATTTGGAATAGTAATGGTCATGTTAGGAATTCCGCCCTCAAGGTGCGCCGCGGCCGTAGCCTTATAAGCTTGTTTATTCACATAATCTAAATCTTTACCCGCTACACAATTAAAATTGTCCACGTTATCTTTATCAGATGGGATGTTCATCTTATGTCCGGAATCTTCAACCATCAGAAAGGTCTCAAAAATATTACGCTCCCCTTCCTGCATCAGCTGGCCCATGGAATGTAGGTCCGCGGTCAAACATAGCGAAGCGGGAAAAAGCCCTTGTCCGTTTTTGCCTTCGCTTTCGCCAAA
>JBAYLJ010000091.1:0-5185 GCA_041664145.1 Candidatus Omnitrophota bacterium
GGCGATGCTCAACGCCTTTAAACGTTGCAAAAACTTTTTTGGCAATATCTGCGGAAATACCAAGTGCCCCACAAGCGCTCATGGCCGCTAAGAAATTGGGATTAGTGATACTGGCATCGCAATGCCCAGGCTCGTTGTAATAACGAACTTGGGATTTAAGCGTCTTGGCTAGCTCATGATGCAATGGTTCCTCAAAATTAAGCACTGCAAAATCCTCACTTGTTTGATTCATAAAAATCCGCGACTTGGCGGTAAAATATTCTTTCATATCCGCATGCCGATCCAGATGATTTTGTGTAAAATTTAGAAAAACCGCAACACGCGGTTTAAATGTTTCAACTGTTTCCAGCTGAAAAGAACTGACTTCGAGCGCAACAATATCTGCTTTTTTTAAGCCCAAAACATATTTTGAAAAAGGCGAACCAATGTTTCCGCAAAGACAGGTCTCTCGTCCAGCCGCCTTTAAGATCTCAGCGATCAACGTGGTGGTGGTTGTTTTACCATTACTTCCCGTCACAGCGATAACATCACACGGACAATATTGCCAAGCAAATTCAATTTCTCCTAGGACAGGAATGCCTTTTTCCTTTGCCCACAAAACAACTGGCGCATCAATGCGGACACCTGGGCTTAAGACAAGCAGATCGCTACTTTGGATAAACTCTTTGGTATGCTGAGCACCTTCGACACTAACTTTGTTCTTAAGTCCGGCACTGGCGAGTGCTTGCTGGATCTTTACTAAACGCGCAGAATCAGACACCTTAACGGTTGATCCAAGTTTTAAGGCTAGCCTTGCAGAGGCAATACCGCTACGCCCAAGGCCAACGATGGTAACAATTTTATTTTGAAGAGGAAGGCTCATTAACGTATCTTAATTGTGGTTAACGTAAGTAGCGCTAAAATGATCGCAATGATCCAGAAGCGAATAATGATCTTGGACTCGTTCCATCCTAAAAGTTGCAGGTGGTGATGAAAAGGTGACATTTTAAAAATACGCTTACCGCGAATTTTCATGGAAGCGACCTGCAAAATCACCGATAAAGCCTCCCAAACAAAAATGCCTCCTAAAAAAACTAACAATAATTCTTTCTTAATAAAAATAGCGATAACCCCTAATGTCCCTCCGAGAGCTAAAGACCCAACATCCCCCATAAAAATGGAAGCTGGATAACAATTAAACCAGAGAAATCCTAGGCTGGCGCCCACAATAGCTGCGCACACGACTGTCAGCTCGCCTGATCCAGCAATATAAGGCAAGAAAAGATATTCAGCGAATTTAAAATTACCCGAAATATAGCTTAATGTTCCTAGCCCCAAAGCCACGAACAAAACGCAACCGATCGCAAGTCCGTCGAGGCCATCGGTCAAGTTAACCGCATTAGAGCAGCTCATAATGATCAGCGCAGCCCAAGGAATATAAAAAATGCCCAGATATATAATAATGGATTTTAAAAAAGGAATGTCAACACGCGTTGTGATTGTTACGTCAAAAAGAATATAATAACCAATGATCGCGCCAATGACGAACTGCCAAAAAAGTTTTGTCCTGCCGGGAAGACCGCGATGGCCCTTTTGACGAATCTTAAGATAGTCATCCGTAAACCCCAAAATGGCAAGCCATAAACACGTCAACATGGTCAAGAGCACATAAGAATTTCTTAAATCCGTCCACAAAAGCATCGAAACAAGAATGCTGGCAACAACAAAAACCCCTCCCATGCTTGGCGTATTCTTTTTATAACCTTGAACCTTTGAGAGTTCTTCACAGTAATCCCTATCAATACCCTCCTTGATCTCTTCTTTCTGAAATCGTCGGATAAAAACAGGAGCTAAAATGAGACAAAGAAAGAACGCTGTAAACGCCGCAGCGCCTGCTCGGAATGTGATATAACGAAAAATATTTAAAAAAGAAAAATGATCACGAAGACTGGATAAAAAATAAAACATTTATGCTCCATTAGTAATAATATTTCTATTATATAGAAGTGGGGGTGAAATTAAAAGGATTTTACATTAAAAATGAAAGGCTTTGATTTTCTCAACAATTTTTTCCATGCGCATGCCTCGCGATCCCTTGACAAGGACAACATCGCCAGGATGGATCTTTTTCTTTACCTCGCTTACGATATCCTCCTGTGTCTTGCCATGAAAGCAAAGAACCCCTCTCTTTTCTGCTTCTTTTGAGCTCTCTTTTGACCACGAACCATACGTAAAAAAGAAATCGACTTTATGCTCTGCGGCTAACACGCCAATACGCTTATGCGCTTGCTTTGATATTGACCCAAGCTCACGCATATCTGCGAAAACAAAAAATCTTTTTCCTTTTGTCGAAAAACGGCTCAACGTCCTCAAGGCAGATGCCACAGAAGTGGGATTAGCGTTATAAGTATCATCGATCATCCAAACTCCCGAAACCTTGCAAATATTCTGACGACCTTTAGGAAATTCTGCCCGACCAAGCGACCAACGGATCGCTTGCCAAGAAAGACCACGCAAGCGCCCGACCGCAATCGCAGCTAAGGCATTATAAATATTTTCTCTGGATAACGTCTTGAGCGTAAATCTTTGACGTTCAACGGTGAAGGAAAGGCTTTTCTTGCCAAAAATAATATTTGCTGCTTGATAGCGAGCATTCCGGTCAATCGCAAAGGTTACTTTTCTTGTCGCTATTTTTCTTTGAGAAATTGTTCGTAACAAATCATCGTCATTGTTGTAAACAATATGATCTTTACCTGTGAGCGTCTTAAAAATATCAGACTTTTCTTTAAAGACACCTTGTCGATTCTTTAAAAATTCTAAATGCGACTCACCAATATTTGTCAACACGGCGATTGTTGGCTCTCCCATGGACGTAAGCCGCTTGATCTCACCAAAATGATTTGTCCCGAACTCAAGAATAGCCACCTGATGCTTTGCACAAAGATTCAGCAAAGTCTTCGCAACGCCAATTTCATTATTTTCCGTTTGATAATTCTTAAGGAGGTTAAAGCTCTTGGCCAAGACGGCGCCGACGAGCTCCTTGGTTGTTGTCTTTCCAACGCTGCCAGTAATGGCAATAACAGGAATGGAAAAACGTTCACGATAACCACGTGCTAAATCGCCATAGGCCTTTAAGGTGTCCGCCGTACAAATCACAGCAATAGCATTGGATAAAACAGTGACTTTCTCTGATACAAGCAGCGCCGTAGCACCTTTTTGAATAGCCTTATGAATGAACTTATGGCCATCAAAATTCTTGCCCTTAAGGGCAACGAACAGGCTTCCCTTTTTTAACGTACGCGTATCGGTAGAAACACTGACAACATGCTTTTGCAAGTTTCCTTGCAGAAGATGACCCTTGGCATAATGAACAATATCAGCGACTGTTAACATGATAGAATTTCTCGGACAATTTGACGATCATCAAAATCAATTTTTTCATTCTTTAGAATCTGATAATTCTCGTGGCCCTTGCCTGCAATAAGAACAACATCCCCGCCCTTTGCCATCCCGAGGGCGCGCATGATAGCTTCTTTTCGATCTAAAATGATAAAATAGTGATCATGGGTAAAACCTGTAACAATTTTATTCACAATATCCTCAGGATTCTCGCTACGCGGGTTGTCATTGGTAATAATAGAAAAATCTGCCAATTCACTAGCAACCTTCCCCATTTTTGCCCTTTTTTCTTTATCGCGATCGCCGCCACAGCCAAAAACCAAAATGATCTTCGATTTCTTGATCGCGCGAATACTCTCTAAAACATTCTTTAAAGCGTCATCAGTATGGGCATAATCAACAAAGACAGAGAACTTTTGTCCGCAATCAACCGGCTCCAGGCGTCCGGGGACGCAATGCATATTTTCAATTCCTTCGCGAATGTGTTCTAAATCAATACCAAGCGCTCGACACGCTGCACAAGCAGCAAGGATGTTGTAAATATTATGCATCCCGATAAGGCTTGTTTCAATAGCACACTCATCTTGTTGCATTGTTAAAACAAAGCTTGTCTTTTCAAGGCCAAGATTTATCTTCGTGGCAAAAACATCCGCCTTCTCTTTAATGCCATAACTAAGAATGTTAGCCGATGTTTTTTCCGTTAATCGCTTACCATAAAAATCATCAATATTTAAAACAGCCGTAGACGCTTTGGAAAGCATCGCAAAAAGCTTTGTCTTGGCTAGAAAATAATCTTCCATATCTTTATGGTAATCTAAGTGGTCTTGGGTGAGATTTGTAAACACGCCAACTTTAAAATCAACCGCCTCTGCTCGTCCCTGATCAAGCGCGTGCGAAGAAACTTCCATGGCGCAATAATTAAAACCTTCTGAATGCATTTGAGATAAATAATCACAGATATCAACAAGGCTTGGCGTCGTATTTTGTATCTTGATTATTCTAGACCCAAAATGACAATTAATCGTTCCAATAACTCCGCAAGGTCTTGATGCTGCGCGAAGAATACTCTCGACAAGATACGTGGTCGTTGTTTTTCCATTGGTTCCTGTGATCCCAATGCACTGAACAACGCGTGATGGATCCTGATAAAAGCGCAGCGCTAAAGATTTTAAAAAAGCTTTAGTATCGCTGACTTCCAGAAGGCATGCGCTATTCACTGAAAAATCAATAACATGATCAGGACTTTTGACAACACAGGAGGCACCATTTTCAAGAGCTTGCTGAACATATTGGATGCCATCCGATTTGGTCCCCTTAAGGGCAACAAAAAGGCTGCCAGGCTTTACCTTGCGCGAATCGCAATCAACGGAGGAAATCTGAAGAGATTGATATTTTTCTGGGATAGGATTGGTATAAATATTTTCTAATAAATCTTTAAGGAGCATTTTCTTCTTCTTTTTTCTCTGCGGTCTGTTCCGCCTGAAGATATCTTAACACGTTTTCAGCTATTTCTTTAAAAATTGGAGCACAGACCGTCCCTCCGAAATGACTTCCGCGAGGATCATCGAAGACAATAGCCATGGCAATCTTGGGGTCTTCAGCCGGAGCAAAACCTATAAAAGTGGCATAAAATTGATTGTGCGAATATTGTCCGTTGACAATTTTCTGAGCTGTACCAGTTTTTCCAGCCGCAAAAACATCCTTGATCTTTGCAAGCTTGCCTGTTCCCCGCTCAACAACACCAATTAAAATATCTTTGATCCTGCTAGCAGTTTCAGGCTCGATCGCCTGACGAACAATTTTAGGA
>JBAYLJ010000092.1:0-5149 GCA_041664145.1 Candidatus Omnitrophota bacterium
CTATGATTTATTTTCGCTTGGATCTGACAGCGTTGAAAGCAAGGATGACGTTGCCAACTGGGCTCAAGAAGAAAATTAATTTCTGTGGAACGACTTTCTTTTTTCTTTTTCTTGTTTTTCTTCTCCAAGCGACGAAAGAGTGCCTTTACGCTCATTGAGCTTCTTTTAGTTGCGGCTTTGATGGTTGTTATTGCCGGCCTCTCGATCCCTAATCTGCCGAGGCATCTTTCTGTCTTTCAGCTTGATCAGGCGACAAGACACACAAGCTATCTGATGCGCTATGCTCAAAGTTTGGCTGTTGTTAACCAGAAAGAATATCGGCTTTGTTTTTCTCTTGATCGTTTAAAATATTGGGTTGAAGAAGAGTCTGCGGATAAAGAAGCGGGTATCTTGCAGGGAGCCCTTGATCAAGAAAAAAGATTTCAGCAAGTTGCGGGAGAAAAAGGAAAGATATTTTTCGTTCCCCGCGGCATTGCCGTTGAAGTGGAACAGTCGTCCATTGGTTTTTATCCCGACGGTACCATCGACAGGGCAGTTGTTGTTTTCCATAATAAAAATCAGAAAAAGAAGATGATTTCGACGCAGGAGCGCAGGGGACAAATTGATGTTTTTTCGCCGAGCGAATAAAAATAAAGGATCTTTTCTTTTAGAGGCCTTGATCGCGGTATCTATTTTATCGGTAAGCCTTGCTATCATTATCCGTTCTCACTTGACGGCACTTCAAGCACAGGTTTTTGCCAAGGATTATGCGCTTGCCACTTTGCTTCTAGAAAGGGAAATGATCGAGGTTGTTGAAAACGGATATATTGAGCGCGATATAAGCCAAGAAAGAAATCTTGAAAAACCTTACGAGCGTTTCACACTTTTTATAAAAACAGCAGCCGCCGGTAAAGAATATGTTTTTGATAGCTTAAATGAAGTTCAGCTCACATTATCATGGGAAGAAGGACGTAAGGCGCACCAGTTTTCCGTATCAACTTTTATTTTTAATAGTTTATAGCGTGTCTTATGAAAAAATATCTTAAGAAAAAGCATGCTTTTACCTTTGTTGAGATCCTTTTAGGGTTTTTGATCTTTTCTGTTGTTACCCTTGTCTTGGTGAGTACATTTTTCAGCGGGCTTAAAATTCAGCAGCGCGCAAACGACGATGGCGCCATGTATCATCAGGTCAAGATGGCTTTGGATATGATGACCCAGGAGCTCGAACAAGCTATTTTCTTTGATCTTTCCAATTTAGCGCCGAATCTTAAGTCTTTCGAAGCCACAGCAAAGCAAATTTCTTTTCTTATCGCAGATAAGAATGGCGGGATCAAAAGGATTAGTTATTACTTGGAGGACAAGGAAAAAATTCATATTTATAAAACCCTCCTAGGACAGCATTATGAAAAGAATGTTTCGGTTGTTGATATCAAGAGCGAAAAAATTCCCTCGGTAGCCTTTATGCGTAGCGAGGAGGCTTTTGTTGATTTTGTTTCCACAAAAAGATCTCCTACGATACAACAAGAAGTTCTCTTAGACAATGTTCAGCGAGATTCTTTAAAGTTCTCTTATGCTTATCTTCAGCCTGCGGAAGAGAAAGCGTCCCTTTCTTGGCAGGGTGTTTGGGACAAGGAATATATTCCCGCCGGCGTAAGGTTTGAAATGATCCTTGTTCCTTTAAAGAAGAAAGAAGCGCTTGTCACTATCAAAAAAGATGTTTATATCCCGACAGGATTTTGGGGAGAGCCGTCATGAAGTTTCTGGGGTTTGGGTTGAGACAAAATAATAAATCTGGCATAATACTAATAGTTGTTCTTTGGGTTTTGGCCATTTTGTCCGTATTGGCTGTTGGATTAGGGCGGGAGGCACGCATTGACTTGGCCGTCACCAAGCATCGCGTTGGCAAGCTAAGAGCCGATGGCCTTGTTTGGGCCGCGGCGCATTATGCGATGAATCAGATTCGTCTTGATGCGGCCAAAGAACAATCGCTAGCAGCAGATACGATTTATCAATGCGGTTTTAGCCTGCAAGACGGCAAGACGCCTCAAGATATTTTTAAGAATGTTTTCTTAAAAGACGGTTCTTTTGATATAAGTTATATTCTTGATGCAGGGCAAGGGCAGAGGGATGTTTGTTATGGATTTCAGGACGAAGAAAGACGTATCAATATTAATGGTATCCATAAACAAAATAGTAAGATCTTGGTGCATCTTTTTTTGCTCCTCCATTTATCTGAACAACAGGCGCAAAGGCTAGCGGATCAAATTGTGGATTGGCGTGACGCAGATTCTGAGAAGGTGAGCGCCTCCTATGGCGCGGAAAAAGAGGATTATATGTCTTCTCTAGCGCCTTATGGATGCAAGGATTTACCTTTTGAGAATATTGAAGAACTTTTACTTCTTAAGGATATGACTCAGGCTGATTTTCAAAAGATCAAAGAGTATTTAACGGTCTTTCCTCGGATGGACACAAGCCTGAGCATGAATATCAACACTGCTTCAGATATTGTTCTTCAGTCGTTATTTCGTTTTCTTGCAGAACAGAATCCAAGCGTTGAGATGAGCGATGCCGATAGCTTGGTTGAAAAGATCGTTCTTTATCGCAAGGGAGAGGATGGGCGCTTGTGCACAGAAGATGACCGCCCCCTTTTAAGCACGGCTAGCGGTCTTTTGGGTCTTAATCCTAACGAACTTACGATTTATCTTACGGCTACTAATTATTTTAAGGAATCTTCTCGATATTTTCGTATCGGTGTCAAGGGAAGAGATCGTCAGTATAACGTTTTTTCTAAAGCAGAAATGATCATTGATCGTGATGAAAATCAATCTTTGGTTTCTTGGAAGCGAAAATAAATGAAACGAAGCGATCTCAGTATTTTTGAAATCACAGAAACTCATTTAAGGATTTTGCGGGCAAGGTTTTTACCTGATCGCTCCTTGCAGGTTTTTAGCCTTGATGCTTTGAAAATTGAACAATCATCAAGGGAGAACCTTTCTAAGATATTAGCCTCAGTGGTAACGTCTAAAGACAAAAAGAGCCAGGTCGTTGTTGTCCTTCCTAGAAGTCAGGTGATCTTCAAGAATTTTTCTCTTCCTTCGCACTCCAAAGAAGAGTTAAAAAAAATGATCGGTTTGCAAATGGCAACGCAGGTTCCGTATGCGAGGGAAGACATTGTTTTTGATTATAGCGTATTAGGGCAAGACCTTTTAGGGTATACCAAGATTTTAAGTGCTGTGGTTCACAAGGAAGTTATTGATGAATTTTCGAAGATGTTTAAGTCTGCCGGCTTAACGATCCAGCAGTTTGTTTTAAGTTCAAGCAGTGTTGCGCGGTGGTTTTGTATACAGTATCCCCAAGAAGTAGAAAAAGATAAAAAGACCGTCGGTATTTTGAATGTTGAATCTGTAAGGAGCGAATTTTGTTTTGCCTGCCATGGTCAGCTTGTTTATGCTCGTGAGATCAAATATGGCCGCCGTGATGTTGGGGGAGACTTTGAAGATCTTTTTTTAAAGGATATTTTTTTAACCCTTGAAGCTTATCTGCGCGAACATGCAGGAGATACTGTTCAGAAGATTTTTATTCTCGCTCCGGCTGCGATCCACGGTCTTTTGCTGGAAAGGATCCAAGCTCAAAAAAAGATCATCGTTGAGCTTATTGATCCCTTTGCTGTGATCAAGCAGAATAAGAATATGGTGATAAGCGCGATCTTTCAGGCAGAGGATCTTTCGCCCATTGTTTGTCTCGGCGCGGCCCAGGAGAGCATGAAGCCATCGCTTGATCTTCTCCCTGAAGAAGTTCAAAAGAGCCAAAGAATGGCAGCGCAAAAATGGCAAATTTTTCAATTGGTTCTTTTGGTTGTTGTTAATTTAGCCTTGTTCTTTTTGATCTTTTTCCAGGCATTTTATAAAGATCAAGCGTATCTTAATGATTTAAAACTTAAGGCTTCTAAGATGCATTCACGCGTCGAGGATGTTAAGCGTCAAGCCGAACAGCTGAAAGAAATCGAGAGTCGGATCAATCCTAGGATCTCGACAGTCGATATTGTTTACAGTCTTTATGATATGACCCCTAAAGAGATTTCTTTTCAGCTTTTGTCTCTCGACAAGGAGGGCAATTTAACGATCCAGGGAATTGCAGAAACACGTTCGAGTGTTAATGATTTTCACCGTCGTTTAACGAATAATCCTTTGTTTGAAAATGCGAGCTTGCAGTATGCAGCGCAACGGAGATTTTTTGAGGGAGAGATCACTGATTTTAAGATCACAGCTGTTGTGAGCCAGCGCAAGGAGCCGTAATGGTGTCCCATCATTTTTCGAGTCGAGAGAAGGCAATCTTTATTGTTTGTTTATTGGTCGTTAGTTTTTACGTGACCTACTCTTTTGGATATAAGCAGATGAAAGAAGAGCTTTTGGTTCAGCAAGCGCGTATTATTCAGAGTGAAAAAGACTTAAAGAAATATAGCCATGTTTTGCGCGGGGAAGAAGCTCTTGGGAAAAAGCTTGAGAGCTACAAGGAGTTTTTTAAGCAACGCTCTTCGGATGAAGGAGAGATGACCAAAATTCTTTCTGATGTCGAGGCCGCTGCTCAAAAGGTCTCTATAAAGATTATTAATATGGAGCCTGAGCGAGCAAAGAAGCAGGATTTTTATCATTATTTTTCCGTTCATGTTCAAATGCAAAGCTCTTTAAAGAAGATTTGCGAGTTTTTGTATCAGCTTGAAGCCAAGCCTTATTTCTTTCACATCGATGAGATGAGGATTGAGAAATATTCCATTCAAGCTAATGATCTCAAGTGCCAGCTTGTGATCAGTCGTTTTCTTATTAAATGAAGCCTAGACTTGCAGAACAAAGTGGATGCAAACCTGTCAGCTGAATTTACTCCGTCAGATTTTGGCGGAGTAAATGAGCGCAAGTCACTTGACCCAATTTATTCCAGCAAATTCTTTCGAGTTTATTGAGGTCCTTTAACCATTCCTAGGATAACGCTTTCCCCAAAACCCCTTTACCCCCTTGTTTATACATATATATATTCCATACTTTATATGTTGCGAACAAAGGGTAGGGGACATGATCTATTATATAAAAAAGTATAAAAATACTCTTATTTATAAGCTAGTTGTTTTATGCCTTCTAGCTTCTTTTGGCTTGATGAGCATAGCTCCTAGCACAGC
>JBAYLJ010000093.1:0-5146 GCA_041664145.1 Candidatus Omnitrophota bacterium
CGTAGATGCTTGTCCAATTAACCCCGGCACGGCTTAGGGCATTGATGTCTGACCAGTTAATACCACGGGAAGATAGGTCGTAGATGCTTAGCCAGTTAATGCCCTTTTTAGACAAGGCGTTGATGTCTGACCAATTAATACCGCGAGATGAGAGGTGCTGGATATCCGTCCAATTAATGCCACGGGAGGCAAGGTGCTGGATATCTAGCCAATTGACACCGCGGGAGGATAAGTCGTAGATGCTGGTCCAGTTAACACCGCGAGACGAAAGGTCGTAGATGCTGGTCCAATTAACGCCGCGCGTAGAAAGATGCTGGAGATCTGTCCAATTAACACCACGAGATGAGAGGTGCTGGATGTCCGTCCAATTAATGCCGCGAGAGGCTAAGTACTGGATATCCGTCCAATTAACCCCTCGAGAAGCTAAGTACTGGATATCCGTCCAATTAATTCCCTTCTTAGTGAGAACATTGATGTCTGACCAATTAATGCCACGCGACGAAAGGTCGTAGATCGAAAGCCAATTGACTCCACGCGTTGATAGGTTCTGAATATCTGTCCAATTGACCCCACGGGTAGAAAGATGCTGGATATCTGTCCAATTAACACCGCGAGACGAAAGATCGTAGATGCTGGTCCAATTAACACCACGGGAAGATAGATCGTAAATGCTCTGCCAGTTGATACCTTTCTTGCTGATCTCGTAGATGCCGTCCCAGTTGATGCCCTTCCTAGATAAGGCATTGATGTCTGTCCAGTTGATGCCGCGCGATGAGAGGTCGTAGAGGCTTGTCCAATTAACCCCTGCACGGGATAAGGCGTTGATGTCTGTCCAGTTAACACCACGGGTAGAAAGATGCTGAAGGTCGATCCAATTAACGCCTGCACGGGATAAGGCATTGATGTCTGTCCAGTTGACACCACGGGAAGATAAATCATAGATGCTTGTCCAGTTAACCCCTGCACGGCTTAAGGCATTGATGTCTGTCCAGTTAACACCACGGGTCGAAAGATGCTGGAGATCCGTCCAATTAATGCCTCGGGATGACAAATGCTGGATGTCTGTCCAATTAACACCACGAGACGAAAGATCGTAGATGCTGGTCCAATTGACCCCGCGGGAAGATAGGTCGTAAATGCTCTGCCAGTTGATACCTTTTTTACTGATCTCGTAGATGCCGTCCCAATTGATGCCTTTTCTGGTAAGAGCGTTGATGTCTAACCAGTTGATGCCACGGGTTGATAAATTTTGAAGATCTATCCAGTTAACTCCGGCACGGGATAAGGCGTTAATGTCTGTCCAGTTAATACCACGGGTCGAGAGATGCTGGAGGTCGCTCCAATTAATACCACGAGAGGCAAGGTGCTGAATATCCGTCCAATTAATCCCCTTCTTGCTTAAAACATTGATGTCTGACCAGTTGATGCCGCGCGATGAGAGGTCATAGATCGAAAGCCAGTTGACCCCACGCGTTGACAAGTTCTGGATATCCGTCCAGTTAACGCCACGGGTCGAAAGATGCTGAAGATCCGTCCAATTGACCCCACGCGTTGATAAGTTCTGGATGTCTGTCCAATTGACGCCGCGGGAAGAGAGATCATAAATACCTGTCCAATTAATTCCCTTTTTACTAATTTCGTAAATGCCATCCCAGTTAATGCCCTTTCTAGTAAGGGCGTTAATATCTAGCCAGTTAATGCCGCGGGTTGATAAATCGTAAATGCTCGTCCAATTAACACCCTGCTTTGTCATAGTTGACAGATCGCCCCAGTTAAGCCCTTTATCAGACATGACCTTCAGATCTGTCCAATTAACGCTCGCCGTAGTTAGCTCAGCCAAGTTGTCCCAATTGATATTTTCCGTCCAGTTCGCATGGGCGTTAGTCATATAAGCCAAATCAGTCCAATTCACGCTAGCCGCAGACATGTTTGTCATCAGCGTGTAAAACGTGTTCCATGGTGCTGCGCCTGTTCCCATATTGCTTGTGCCAATAGCAGTAGCGACTTTTTGCAAGTTTGACCAAGTTACCTGATCCGTCTGCGCCTTGATGGAAGAAACAATGCCAGCCATTGTATCAACGGTTGCCCAAGAGATCGTATTCGTCACTGATTTGATCGCATAAAGACTTGAGGCCATGGTTGCCAGCGTATCCGTTGATACCTTGATCGCGGCAATGGTCGCAGTGATCGCATCAAGGGATGTTTTTCGAATCGATGCACTTGCTTCCATATTAACAAGTCGAGCAGAATTCGCTGCAGCCGTGGCTGATGCATTTGCCGCGGAAATCGAAGCGTTTGCCGCGGAAATCGAAGCGTTTGCGGCAAAACCAAAAGTTGATGAAACCAAAGGACGCATCGCTGCAGTATCTGCGGAAGCATTTGCGGCAAACTGCGACGCGGCCAAAGCAGAGATGGATGCGCTTCCAGCATAGGTCGCCGCATTTGTGGCTTGAATCAAAGTTGACGATACCAAAGGACGCATGACAGCCGTGTCTGCTGATGCATTTGCAGCAAACAAACGCGCCGATGAAAGAACACCATCCATGGCTGTAAGCCTTGTTGACATTGCTGCCCCTGTCGCCGAAGCGTTTGCAGCAGAAACCGACGCGTTTGCGGCAAAACCAAAAATCGATGAAACTAAAGGACGCATCGCTGCAGTATCCGCTGAAGCATTTGCAGCAAACTGTGACGCGGCCAAAGCAGAGATGGATGCGCTTCCGGCATAAGTTGCAGCGCTTGTGGCTCGAATCAAAGTTGATGAAACCAAAGGACGCATCACGGCCGTATCTGCTGAAGCATTTGCAGCAGAAAGAGAAGCATTTGCCGCAGAAAGCGAAGCGTTGGCAGCTAAAGTCGAAGCGGCTAAGGCAGACACTGAAGCGTTTGCCGCAAAGGTACGCGCCGATGAAAGAACGCCATCCATCTTATCGATCGTCGCCCAATTGATCGTATCTGTTTTTGATTTAACCGCGGATATGACTGTGGCAATATTGGTAATATCACTCCAGGTGATCGTATCTGTCTTTGCCTTGATCGATGAAGCTACAGATTTTAAAATTTGAATATCTGCCCAGTCAAGGGTATCTGTCTTTGCCTTCACTTGATTAACCGTGGTTTGAATATAACTCATCAAAAGCGATAACGAGCTCACAGGACCGTCATAGAGATCTGTCTTTGCTTTAATCGATGAAACCAACGGACGTATTACGGCAGTATCAGCTGAAGCAGATGCGGCATAGGTCGAAGCCGTAGCAGCGCTGGCTGAAGCGTTTGCCGCAAAGGCGCGCGCTGATGAAAGAACGCCGTCCATGACTGTAAGCCTTGTTGACATGGCTGTTCCTGTAACAGATGCAGCGGCGGCATAGGTCGCAGCATTAGCCGCACTCGCTGAAGCATTTGCCGCATAAGTCGCAGCATTGGCAGCGCTCGCTGAAGCATTTGCAGCAAAAGTGAACGTTGATGAAACCAATGGCCTCATCGCAGCGGTATCGCCCGAGGCAGCTGCGGCAAAGGTACGCGCCGATGAAAGAACGCCATCCATCGCCGTAAGCCTGGTCGACATGGCTGTTCCTGTCACAGATGCTGCAGCAGCATAAGTTGCAGCATTGGCCGCGCTCACCGAAGCGTTGGCAGCGCTAACCGATCCACTTGCCGCATAGGTCGCAGCATTGGCCGCGCTCGCTGAAGCGTTTGCAGCAAAGGTACGAGTGGACGAAACCAAAGGACGTATCACAGCCGTGTCTCCCGAGGCAGCTGCGGCAAAGGTGCGCGCCGATGAAAGAACACCATCCATAGCTGTCAGCCTGGTTGACATGGCTGTTCCTGTAACAGATGCAGCAGCAGCATAAGTTGCAGCGTTGGCCGCGCTCACCGAAGCATTGGCAGCGCTTACCGATGCACTTGCGGCATAGGTCGAGGCACTTTGGGCAGCGCTCAAAATGGCTGTCACGCTTGTTTTCATGCCTTGAAGTGTATTAAAACTTGACGAAACAAGAGGATCCATGCGATCGGTCTGCGCTTTGATCCCGCTAACAAAATTGACAATACTCGTAATATCTGCCCAAGAGATCGTTTCCGTCTTTGCCCTGATCGCGGAAATGCTTGAACCTAAGGCTGTAATATCACTCCAAACAATTGTATCTGTTTTTGTCTTGATCGCTGAAATGCTTGCGGCAAGTGACACCACCTGCCCGTCATAAAGATCTGTCTTTGATTTGATCGCATAAAGGCTCGAGGCCATGGCGGCCAAGGTATCGGTTTGTGTTTTGATCGCTGTCGCTTGCGTCGAAGCATTGGCAGCATAGGTCGCAGCGTTGGCAGCATTGGCCGAGGCATTTGCAGCGTTTGTATTAATGGTTGGAAAATAAGCTGCAGCCCATGTTGAAGCAGCTGCGGCATAGGTCGCAGCGTTTGCAGCGCTCGCTGAAGCGTTTGCAGCAAAGGTACGAGTCGACGAAACCAAAGGACGCATGACAGCCGTGTCTGCCGACGCAGCTGCGGCATCAGTTGAAGCAGTTCCAGCGCTAACCGAAGCGCTTGCCGCATAGGTTGAAGCAGTTGCAGCATTAGCCGAGGCATTTGCGGCATAGGTTGAGGCCGTAGCAGCGCTCGCTGAAGCGCTTGCTGCATAGGTGCGCGCTGACGAAAGAACACCATCCATAGCCGTAAGCCTAGTTGACATGGCTGTCACACCAACCGAAGCGGCTGCCGCATAGGTCGCAGCATTAGCAGCACTGGCCGAAGCGTTTGCAGCATAGGTCGCAGCATTTGCGGCATTGGCCGACGCATTTGCGGCATAGGTGCGCGCTGATGAAAGAACGCCATCCATCGCCGTAAGCCTTGTTGACATGGCTGCCCCCGTAACAGATGCAGCTGCCGCATAGGTCGCCGCATTGGCAGCATTTGTATTAATGCCTGGGAAATAAGCCGCAGCCCACGTCGAAGCAGATGCTGCATAGGTCGAAGCACTTGCCGCAGCGTTATAAGCATTTGTCGCATTTGTCGCAGCAGTATCGGCAGCGGTTTTAGCACTTTGGGCAGCAGTAAGAGTTGCGGTAGCAATAGCTTTTAAAGTGCCAGCAAACATACTGTTCATTTCACCCATAAGCGATGAAACCAAAGGACGCATCGCGGCGGTGTCTGCTGA
>JBAYLJ010000094.1:0-5132 GCA_041664145.1 Candidatus Omnitrophota bacterium
GCGAATAATGGTTATGGATGGGGATTGCTGAGGGCTTCAGGAGGATTTAGCCTAGGAGGGCAAGTTGCTGGCGCTGCAGGATTAGAAGAGGTTCAAAAAAGTTTTAATTATGCGGCAATGGGAACAGCAGGTCTTTATGCTGGAATTAATATTTTGAAAGGTGTAAAAGATTGGATTTATGAAGACAGGTTTGGTACTTTTGATGTTGCAACAAAAGGAAAGGCAGCAATTCAACCTGGAAATAGAGTTCATGTCAATGGAATGGCTACTGGTTTTGATGATGCCGTCGCGGAAGCGGGATCAAGAAATTTTAACGCCGATATTTTAGCCTATAATCCATCTTCAGGGCCGATTGCAGATTTAACCGAAAGTTTTTTAGATAAGGCAACTTTTACAAGTTCGATTTCAAGGCAATTGGGAGGACAACTGTCTGGGTTGTCAAATATTTCTTTATCAGGTTTTAGTCAGGGTGGCATGATAGCAAGTAACACTTCGATCGGACTTGGTTTGCAGGGCCAGCGACACGTTCTTTCGCAATTACGCGTAGATTCGACACAAATTAGTCAAATACGAGTGTGGTTTTCAGGAGCTATCGGATCGGGCTTGTCTCGAGTACAAATAACCTACGGCACTGGAAGTATGTTTGATTTTTCTAATTTTTTAGGACCAAACCTAAATCCGGTCAATTTTTCAGGGGGAACTTTGGGAGTTGCTATATTACCTTTTGGTATAGTGCATCATTTTCCAGTGTCCTATTGATAAATAAAGGAGTTTTTGTGAAGAAAATCGATATTTTGATTTTATTTTTCTTGGTAATCTTGGCTCCCATAGGATGTTCTACTGGGGCTAAGGCATTGCCGGATGGGTTTAAGCCTAGGAGTCCAATAACTTTTTCTACGAATACATTACGTGACCGAGAGCAATGGTCTACGGATACTTTAGAAAAATTAAAAGTTTATGTTGGAAAGTCGAAAGAAGAATTAAGAAAAGACTTCGGCGAACCGCGCTCAATCAAGTATGATATTCCTTGTAAGGAAGGATTGTGTGAAGAAGCGTGGAGATATTGGTATTCTAGGGGAATTCCTTTCGTTATTGAAGAATCGTGGGCATATAATTTTTATATAAATAACGGGATTGTTGCATATGTTAATATTGATTAATGAAAAAAGGTGACTGTCACTTTTCGCCAAGGGTTTTAGAGGGCCTAGATGTAATCATTGACATACATGTAAGACAGTGTTATACTCTGATTGCAAAGGAGGGATTTATGAGTATTTCAAAAACATTTCGATTGCCTGAGCCGCTTGCGCTACAGCTCTCAGAGTTTGCAAAGGTCACAGCCCGTAATGAAAAATTTTATATTGTCGAAGCTTTAAAGCATTACTTTTCTGATCACGCAGATGCACAGATTGCCAAAGATAGATTTAGCGACCCGAGATCTAAAATTATTTCAAGCCAAGAACTAAGGAAGCAGCTCAGTGTATAAAGTTGTTTACTTGGACCAAGTCGAGCAAGATCTTAGGGTGCTTGACAAGGGAATAATTCGTAAAATTCTTTCCAAAATAGAAAAGTATCTAGCGCAAGACCCCAAGAAGCTCGGGAAAGCGCTCAAAGGTGATTTTGACGGCTATTGGCGTTACCGCTGGGGCGATTATCGGGTTATTTATCGTATTGCGGAGAAGGACGTCCTTATTCTTGTTTTGCGTATTGCTCATCGAAAAGATGTATATCAATCATTTTAGTTGTTATATTAAACATTCAAAATGTTTCTAAAGAAAATATCTAGTGTCTTTCGTTGACACCTTTTGAATTTTTAATAAGGAGACAGGATGAGGATTTTAAAAAGATTTATTTTAGCTTTTGGCATTATTTTTTTGCTGTTGGCTGTCTTTCTCGCCGCAACAGTCTTTGTTGTTAAGCACCTTCGCATTAAAGATATTGTTGAATATGAAATTGAGCAGGAACTGGGGATCAATGTGACGATCAAGGAAATCACCTTTTCTCCGTTTTTAGCTCATGTGGCAGCTCTTGGCGTTACGGTGCATAATCCGGATGGTTTCCTATCAGAAGAGCTGGCGTACATTAATGCTATGCATTTTACTTTTGATCCCATTGAAATTCTTTTTCAACGAAAGCCGAACATTTATCTTTTTACAATTGACATTGAACGGCTCAACGTGATCCGTAATGTTCAGAAAAAGATCAATATCAAGGAGTTGATCCCAGACAAGGAACAGGAGGATGTCAGCAAAGAGCAGACACCTTTTTATTTTGATGCTGCCGTCGTTAGTATAAGCCAAGTGAATTTTATCGACTATAGCTCGGGACACAAGAAAGAGCATCATTATCCGGTAAAGATTAAGAATGCGACATTTCTAGACCTTAAAAATGGGAGTGACGTTGTCCGTCTTGTTATTTCTGAAGCCATTAATTGTACGGACATCGGGAAGCTGATCCATGTGACGTTTGCGCCTGTTGACACGACCGTATCCGCGGTCTGGAATGTAACCAACTCAGGGGTCAAAGGAGTATGGGATATCGTTAAGATGCCGTTTGATTTATTACGCGGGAAATGATAAGGATACAGGGTTTGTGTCAACGCTTGCCGCAAGGGTTTGCCTTTAATATTCTGTTTGACCTAGACGGGAAAAAGAGTATAATGCTCTCTAGTTAGGACATCTAAGCCGCAAAGAAAGACCACTAACCTTTGAGGCTTTTTTTATTGAGCCTACCATTGCTTCATCAGCGAGCAAATAAACCCGATAGAAGACTTCGGGTCAACATATCCATCAGATTTATCTTCGTTTAGTTCCTTGATCTGGGATTTATTTAAAGATGTAAGTTTGTTGAGAAAAACTCCGACAAAAGTCGGAGTAAATTCGGACAAACAATTTACAAGCGCTAAAGCTCTGTAAATTGTGTCCTCATTTAAAGAGCGAAAGGTATTTTATGCCTCACAGAGTAAACAATGTTCCTCATGTTGCCGAGCAGTCCGCGGGGCCAAGCCAAAGTTTTTATAACCTTGGTATTGCGCCAAAAATTCTTGATATTCTCGAGAATATTAAATTTAAAGTTCCTACACCCATTCAGCTTAAGGCGATCCCTTTAGCCCTTGAAGGCAAAGATGTCATTGGCGTGGCCCAGACAGGAACCGGCAAGACGCATTCGTTCGCGATCCCAATGCTTCAGCGCCTTTTGCAAATGAAAGGACGAGGCTTGGTCATCGCTCCGACGAGAGAACTCGCCATTCAGATCGAGGAAGCCTTTAGAATGATCCTGCATCCCTTTGGGATGAAAACTGCTTGTCTTATCGGCGGGGCATCTATTCGAGAACAGATCCAAGCCCTTCGCAGGGCACCGCGGGTGATCATTGCAACACCGGGCCGCCTCATTGATCATATTGAGCAAAAAATAGTTTCCTTAAATGATGTTGTTATGTTGGTCTTGGACGAAGCAGACCGTATGTTGGATATGGGCTTTGCACCACAGATCCAGCAGATCTTGCGTTTTGTTCCGCGTGACCGTCAGACGATGCTTTTTTCTGCAACGATCCCGCGAGAAATTATGGATATCGCCGCAAGGCACATGAAGCTTCCCGTTTCCATTGAGATCGCTCCTTCAGGAACAGTGGCGGAACGTATGACACAGGAAGTTTTCATTATTTCTAAGGAGGCTAAATTAAAACTCCTTGAAAAGATTTTAGCGCAATATCATGGCTCGGTCCTTTTGTTTTCACGCACGAAACATAATTCGCGAAGGCTGGCAAAGTCGATCCGGGATATGGGATACAAGGCGGCCGAAATCCATTCGGACCGCTCGCTTGCTCAGCGTCGAGAAGCGTTGCAAGGGTTTAAAATAGGGCGTTTTAGAGTTCTTGTTGCCACCGACATTGCCGCGCGCGGCATTGATGTTGCCGGTATCGAGCTTGTGATCAATTACGATCTTCCCGATGATGTTCAAAATTATGTTCATCGCATTGGGCGTACAGGTCGGGCAGGGCACAAGGGTCATGCCATTTCTTTTGCGACCCCGGATCAGCGAGGAGAAATTCGCGATATTGAGCAGCTTATCCGCGCTCCTTTGCCTATTTCAAAGCATCCTGATATTGCTTGCGAGACGCTTGCTCCTGAGGGAGCTCGTTCTGGCCGCAGGCCTTTTGTCCAGCAAGCCAAGTCAAAATATTTTCAGCCAAGACGTAGAGGCGCATCATCGTTTCGAAGCCGCTATCGTTAAGGTGAGTAAAGTTTTACCCGTGAAAGGGTTTGTTGGTTTCAAAGGGCGCATGTCTTTTAAAAGACATGCGCCCTTTTCTTTGGCCCTAAGATGCTTTTGTAAGGGGTTGATATTTTCTCGCGGCTTGATTTCCTTAAAAATCAGTAGAATTCAGCTTAATTTCTGCTTATAATAAAATTCGTCGCCTAAGTAAAATAGCACTGGTTTGCTTGTGAAGGGGTTATTGTGCTGCTTTAGCAGATGTTCGCCCCTTTTCTAGAAAGGCGGATGAAGTCCAGCAGTTTTAATCGTAGGGCTCTATCAAGAAACAATAAGGAGAGGTTGTTATGCAGTTCCTAAAGTCTTTTTTTCAGAAATCTACAACGGGCGGCGCATTGGCTGGTCGTCGTATCTTGGTTGTTGAAGATGAATATGCACAGAGATTGATGTTAAAAAGGATCTTAGAAAAACAGGGCGCGCAGATCTTTTTGGCGGAGAATGGAAATGAGGGGCTACGTAAAGCTGCTGAGCATTTTCCAGACTTGATCCTTCTTGATGAGCGTATGCCCATTATGACTGGCGTTGAGATGTGTAAGAAGCTAAAAGAGTGCGAAGCGACAAGAAATATTCCCATTATTTTCTTAACCGCTGCTGATTCGCCTGATGATATCGTCGAGCATTTTGAATTTGGCGCAGAAATTCATCTTTCAAAACCAATTAACGCTAAAGAACTTATTTCTCAGATCCAGATCAGTTTTAATAATCAGAAAGAATAACGATATGGTTGATTTGAAATTTGTACGTGAAAATGACAAGGCTGTCCGCAGCGCTCTTGTTGCGCGCGGTGGTTATGTGGTTGACATTGATCATTTGCTAGACATCGACCAAAAACGGCGCAGGCTTTTAACAAGGCTTGATGA
>JBAYLJ010000095.1:0-5064 GCA_041664145.1 Candidatus Omnitrophota bacterium
GCAAAAAGTAAAATTTTCATTCCAGGAAATTTGTATTTTTTTATGATCTCTTTAACATCCTCCGTCAAGAAGCCCAAGTCTTCAGCAATGATCGGAAAATCTTTAAAAGTCTTTAACATCTTATTGAAAAAATCTTTGGCTGGGGCTTCATCCCAGGAGCCATTTACCGCGGTTGTTTCGCCCTGAGGCACTTGCCAGAAATTGATAAATGCGCGAAAATGATCAATGCGGACAATATCAAAAAGGGCAAAATTTTGCGCCAAGCGGTCACTCCACCACTGATATCCTGTTTTTTGAAGAGCTTCCCATCGATAAACAGGGTTGCCCCAAAGCTGACCTGTCTTGCTAAAATAATCAGGAGGAACGCCAGCCAAGAACTCCAAGCCTCCTTCTTGGTCTAGCTTAAAGATCGAAGGATTCGCCCAGGCATCCGCGCTGTCATGCTGAACATAGATGGGAAGGTCTCCTATCAAGTCCACGCCTTTCGCCTTACAATATTTTTTTAACGCAAACCACTGCCGAATAAAAATATATTGAAAAAACTTTTGTTTTAAAATAGCGTCTTGGAGCTCCTGCTCATACTTCTTGATGGCCTCGGGGGCTCTTGCGCGAATGCCTTGCGGCCATCGATACCAAGGGGCTCCCTGAAAATAATGCTTGAGGGCAATAAACAAACTATAGTCATCGAGCCAAAATTTATTTTTAGAACAAAAATTCTTGAAATCACCGTCTTTTGCAAGATGGTTATGATAATGCAAAAAGGCATGATCTAAGAGGCCCGTCTTATACGAAATAACGGACTGATACTGCACGTGGTCTTCGGGGAAAGAAGGGATCTTCTTTAGAGCGTCCGGAGGAAGGAATCTTTCTTCAACAAGGCTTTCAGGGCTTATAAAAAGAATGTTGTTGGCAAAGGCGGAGTGGCTGCTATAAGGGCAATTGCCCAAAAGAATATCCGTTGGGTTCAAAGGCAAGATCTGCCATTGCGACTGCCCCGCCTCTTTTAAGAAATCAACGAACTGATAGGCCCCCTTGCCCAGGTCTCCAATTCCATCTTCAGACGGCCAAGATCTTATATGAAGAAGAATACCGCTTGTGCGCTTATCCATGTGCCTCCTTAAAGGGCTACACCCAAAAATTCACCTAGAAGTTCGAAAGCAGAAACCCATCGCGTGCTTGTCGCGTCTCCTTGTTGAGCTTTTATTTTTTTCTCTGCGTAATATTTAAACCTTAGATCAAAAAAGGTATTTTGCGCTTGCCATAAATTGACCTGAAAATTCAAGGTATTCAAAATGTTCAAAAGCGCTACAATGTTTTCAATGAAAACGACATCTTCGTGATGATGAGAAAGTTGCTGCATTAATGCGCTAACCCGCGCACTTGTCACAAGGCTCATGGCGTCCCTGTCGCGTGAAAAAGACCAGCGCTTAAGCTCCCAGGCCAAGACTTGAATGCGCTTTAGATTAAGTGGCTCACGCTCGATCTCTTCACACATTTCGTGGCTTAAAACAAACTCAACAACCGTAGAAAGAACTTTAGGGAGCCTGACGGGAAGCTCTTTCTGAAGCTGCATTAACGGATAATGCTGCTCATAAATTTCCATGAAGGACCCTTCAAGCTGCTCCATGGTTGTTTTTAAAACTTCATCCAAGATCTTCTGTTGTTCATTACGGAACAAATGTTGGATCGTATAATTTTCATGCCCAAAATATTTATCAATAAGTCGCGTAGCCTCAGGGATCTTTTTTGCTTCAAAGGCATCAATAATTTCTTTCTGTGCTCGCGCGTAATCTCCGGGGGTCATATGATCAACACCACGAATCATGTTATGGTTTCCCATATGAAAACCAACAAAAAAGACAGGCGTCTTTTCCAAAGTAATGTGAGAACGCACAGATCCTCGACCAATGCAAAGTTTTAAACGATTAGCTTCTTTTTTCTTGTACTCATCCTTGATAACGCTATAACAATACACATTGGTTTCCTTAGGATAGTCCTCGAATAATGACGAAACCGCATAGTGCACGCCAACCCTCAACAAGCCAACCACCGACGGATGGACAAGGCTCATATAAACATCACGGCCATCCCTGTACTCCTCTTCATTGCTATTAGCTTGAGCGAGTATTTCAAGAAAACTCTTTTCCAGGTCAACCCCCTCTATTTCGGCAATAAGCTGAATAACACGTGCGGCATATTTAAGAATCTGAACAGGTTCAATACGCGAGATCTCGTCGAAAAACCACCCACAGCTTGTGTACATAAGCTGCCCATTGCGCTGCATTTCAAGAAGCTTCAAGATTTTTACTTTCTCTGCTTCGCTGACAGGCTTAAGGATATGCTCCTTGATAAAACGCTCTATCGTTTCTTCGTTCCGATTAAGAATGACGTCAATGTACGCGCTGCGAACAGCCCAAACATTATCCACGTAAGGGCTTAAATGCTTGATATAAACTTTTGTTCCTTCCTCGCTTAGCCAATCAAGAGATTGTCGTAAGGGAGCACGCCATTTTTGGTTCCACTTAGGATTCGTTCCAAGGCAACAACCGCAATCTGCGCGCCATCGCTCAACGCCATGAGAACAACTCCACGATGTATTTTCAAAGATCCGGACTTCTTCTTGAGGGGGAAACTTTTCCAAATACTCGCCGTAAATCGTTAAGGTGGCTAAATTTTCTGTTTCGATCTTGTTGATCGCATAAGCAAGCGCCATATCCGCAAATTGATGATGATGGCCATAGGTTTCCCCATCGGTAGCGATATGAACAAGCTGTCTTTCTTGCCCGTTACCATAATCAAAACCGCCTAAAAGCCTCCTTGTAAAATCATCTCCGCTCTTAAGCAATCCTTCAAAAGCCACGGCGCGCGACATAGGACCATCATAAAAAAAGATTGCGATGCTTTTTCCCGACGGAAGATAACAAAGATATGGCTTTTTAGGATCAATACGCTGGCCGCTCACGTCAAACCAGTCAAAGCTCGTGATCGGCTTGACACTTTTAGCTTGATGCGGAGCGAGAATCGTAAACTTGATTCCATACTCGGCCATGATACTAAGGCTTTCTAGGTCAACCGCCGTCTCGGCGAGCCACATGCCTTCAGGTTTTCTTTTAAAACGATATTCGAAATCCCTGATCCCCCAATAAATTTGCGTACGTTTATCATTTTTATTTGCCAGAGGTAAAATAGTATGATTATAAACCTGCGCCAAAGCTGAACCATGACCAGAAAATTTTTCCTGGCTTAATTTGTCCGCCTTTAAGATATCAGCGTAAACTTGAGGGTCTTTCTTTTCCATCCAAGAAAGAAGCGATGGGCCAAAATTAAAACTTATCCTGGCATAATTATTAACAATTTTTTGAATCTTTTTCTGAGAATTAAGAATGCGCGAAGCCGCATTACGCGAATAGCATTCGGAGGTAACGCGCTCATTCCAATCATGAAAAGGATAGGCCGAGTCCTGAAGCTCAACCTCCTCGAGCCAAGGATTCTCTCGAGGGGGCTGATAAAAATGACCGTGGATACATATATATTTTTGCAAAGGGACTTCCTTGTAAAAGGCTTAAGAAACGGATCCTAAGAAATTTTAGGATCAAATAAACTCCTTAAACTAAACTTATAACAGCATGTTTTTTTATTAGCACCCTTACCGCTATACTCACGCCAATAAGCTTCAAGCTCTTTGGGAACAAGGGCAACAAAATCTTCGTGGTGGCGAGAAACGTAATTGATCTTATCTTCGCGCGCCAGCCATCCCAGGGACTGAAAGACAATTTCCTCCCTTTCTCTGACAAGTTCAGGAAGATAAGAGATCTCGACTTCTTTTTTTTCGCCTAAAACACGCCATATTTTTCCTGCTGTCTCAATGATCTTTATTTTCATCTTTTTTCTCCTGTTTTTTTGCCGTATAATTTGTCACTTCATAAACATAATGTACTTTTTCTTCAGGCAAACCACTCTCGTTGCTCGCAAAGCTTTCTTTGTGAGAAAGCACGCCTTGAACATCAGGCTCTTGTTTCAAGAAAAGGATCCCTAAAGGTGGCAATGTCAGAGACAAAGATTGCGGGAATCCATGAGATTTAACAGGCTCTGTTGATCTTCCTCCAGAATTTCCTTGCCCGCTTCCGCCATACTCTTTACCATCGCTGTTAAGAAGTTCTTTCCAATATCCTTGCGCAGGCACGCCAAGACGATAACCAAACCGCGTCTCAGGAGTAAAGTTACAGATAATAACAATTTTCTCTTCAGCAAGATCTCCTTGCCGCATAAAGACAATGATACTTTTCTGCCAATCACCACCGTCGATCCACTGAAAACCAGAAGGCTGAAAATCATGCAAAAATAATGATGGTTCTTTTTTGTACAAGGTATTTAAATCTTGCATCCATTTTTGAATACCTTGATGCGGAACATATTGCAGCAAATGCCAATCGAGACTTTGATCATGGTTCCACTCTGAACGCTGCCCGATCTCGCAACCCATAAAAACAAGCTTTTTTCCAGGATGAGCATACATATACCCTAGAAGAAGGCGCAGGTTGGCAAATTTTTGCCAATCATCACCAGGCATCCGATTAAGAAGAGAGCCTTTGCCGTGGACCACTTCATCGTGAGAAAAAGAAAGGACGAAATTTTCTGTAAACGTGTAAAGAAAACTAAAGGTTAAATCGTTATGATGATACTTGCGATAGACCGGGTCTTTGGAAAAATAAACGAGAACGTCATGCATCCACCCCATGTTCCATTTCATCCCAAAGCCTAAGCCTCCGGCATACAGCGGACGAGAAACGCCCGCCCAGGCTGTTGATTCTTCAGCGATCATCTGCACATCAGGATAAAAGGCATAAACTGTTTTATTAAGATTCTTTAAGAAATCAATAGCCTCAATATTTTCCCTGCCGCCAAAACGATTAGGCACCCACTGACCCTCGTAGCGAGAATAATCTAAATAAAGCATCGAAGCCACCGCATCAACGCGTAAACCATCCACATGATATTTGTCTAACCAAAAAAGAGCGCTGGAGGTAAGAAATTCGATGACCTCTTTTCGTCCATGATCAAAGA
>JBAYLJ010000096.1:0-5049 GCA_041664145.1 Candidatus Omnitrophota bacterium
CTGATGTCGAATATTGCACGGTCGCCTGCGAACCAGCCGCGATCGTTTCCACATTGACCGTATCATCAAAAGCCGCGCCGGCTGTTGCGCGAAAACGTACTTTAAAATTATTTGCCGCAACACTGCCATTGTTATGCACAACAGCGCTCACAATATAAGTAGAGGGCCCATAACCTCCGCTGATATCGCTTGTGGCGATCGCAAGATCAGTCTTCACAGTGGAGGATGTCAAAAGCGACGATCCAAAGATCGTATTGTTCCTCAACCCTGTGATCATCCATTGTTCGCCTTCATTGTCAAAACGCATAGAGATCGTCCCTGTGGAGTCTGTCAGGACATTGCCATCGCGGTCCGAGTACTTTCGCTGCCAATAAATATCCCAAACAGCCCCGCTATAATCTGTATCAAAAGATTTGCTGTCAATGCGATACAACAAACGAATGTCCCGATAATTATAAAAATCATTTTGAATAGCTTCTTCAAATTTCATCCTCTCAGGGAACGAAGAGGAAAACAAAGCCATAAACCTATCCTGTTCTTCGTTCTCGTAAAAAGTTTTAAATTTATCAAGGATCTGCTCGATCTGCTCTTCCGGCTTATATTTTAGGTAGGAAACTTTGACATCAGCGCGATAAGTTTTGATAGCGCCGTCAGTGGACGTCAGTAAAAATTCAGGATAAATGACCTCATTGGATAGCGGCCGATACTTAAATGAAAACTGATCTCGGTCAAGCGCCATCTCCTGCCACGACCGGCCCTTATCAAGGGTGATCTCGGCCTTGCTGATGTTGGGGGCCAAGAGGGTAAAAACAATTTTCCCAGCATCGAGGTTATCCTGGAATAAATAAACCGTGGATCCTTGTTCCGTCGTTTGATTATTCACGCTGAGGCTTTGTGCGCCGGCCTGAATGGGAAAAATAATGGCACATAAAAATAAAATAAAGATCATCTTCCGATGCATAGATCCTCCTAGAATTTATAACTCAGTTGTCCTTTTAAAAGATTCTCACCATAATTATTATCGCCATCAGTATAGCGGTGGCTTCGGCGGTCATAGCTTATTTGAAAACTAAGATCCTTCTTGATATCCCTTGATATGGCAAAGAAATAATTTGAATTATTGCTGTCCGTGTCATTGGTATAATAATTATTATCGGAAAAGCCGATCTTCCCCTCAAGGCAAAGGGTGGACGGCAACAAAACTTTTAGCCCCACAGACGGTGCCAGGACAATATCCGCCTTACGCGCCTGTAGATAATAATCATAGGAAACATCTTGCATCAAACTCCACGCATACTTAACCGCCTTTAAATAAAAACTCCCGTCCAAAGATAAGGAATACGTATCGACATCTCTCTCTTGCGCCAAGGTCACGCGATTGCGCACATAGCTCTTGGTGTATCCAAGCGTTGAATAAAATATTCTAAAATCACGGGAGATGCTCGTCGTATATCTTTGGGTGTACTGGTTGACTGTTTTGTCTGTTGAAAAACGTTTACGCAGATCGCCTCCTAATTGAAGATCGATCTCCCAAGGAATTCTAAAAGTAAATTTGCCGCCAGGATTAAGCTGATTGGTCGTTGTTGTTTTTGTTTTGGACAAATTGTCACGATCCATATGCAAAAAATGATTAAACTTTATTTTCAAAGGAAGATACCATATCCCGTCAAAATTCATAGTTTCAAGGTCTTGTGTGTTAAAGCCTCCGGTTGTATTAAAATGATTGCCCACGCGGCTATACACAGAAGAAAGGCTATAATCTCTTAAATTAAGATCTATCCCGGCTTTATACGCGCCATCATTTTTAACCTTCGCCTCATCCTTACGCGTATCCTCATCGGTAAAACTTTGCGCCAATTCCCAATAGCTTAATAAATGATCATTGATCTTATATTTACCGTCCGTGCTAAAAACGTTAACGAGCATGGGTGCCGCTGAGGAAGAGGTGTAGGCATAGTCATCATTGGCGCCGGCATAATTAAAGTTAAGGGACAAATCCCCTCGCAACAGAGTATTTTCTAGCCGTGAACCCCAGACATAGCGACGCGTAGAAGAATCGCTCTGACGCTTTTCCCATAGGTCTTCCCACTTGGGTGTATCCATGCCTCCAACGAGGATCAAGCGGCTGGACGTCTCATCTCCTAAAGAAAGTTTTAACCCCTTTAAAGCATTGCCCAGTGAATATTCGGAGAAATTTTGGTAAAAATCACCTATCAGGGCTTCCGTGCCCTCTTTTCTAAGCCCCATATACATGCGCTCGACGCTAAAATCCTGCGTATCAACTGTTCGATCATCTGTTGACCGATAGTCAATATTCCCAAATAATTCATAATCTTTAAGTAAGCTTTTAAAATTAACATTTCCCTCGTAGAGATATCTAAAGGCATTGGAAGGATAAAAAGAGCGAGAGGTCTTCCCGTCCACGTGATAATACGTCCATGTCATATTCTGGGTGGTGTGGATTTCAGCAAGAGCAAGAGAGGAGAGAGCTAACAAAAAAAGAAAAGTGAAAATAAATAGAACAGAAACCCTTCTGGTGTTCATTTCTATTTCCTTTCTGACTTTTTTCTCATTTTCTTCTGGAGGAAACGATGGATTTATTATAATAAAACAACCCCTTAAGCACAAGCAATTTTACATTAACCTAACAATTTGAAACACTAAGGAGAATTGTTGAGGTGGCTGCAACATGCCAGAGATCTAACCCACAATATGGCTTTACTCTATGATCAGCTTTTTTGCGCTGCGAGATCGATTTGCTGAGAGGCGACGATCACACCCATCACAACCCACATCAAATTCCCAAGCTGAACAGAATAAAGAATGGTATCAAGGCTAGCGTGGATCAAGAAACCAAATAAGCCGGAAAGAAGGCCTATGACAACACAAAGCAAAAAAGGATCTTTCATTTTTGGAATATTCTTCAAACTTGATCGAAATAAAGCAAATATGACCCAAAAGAAAACACCGAGCCCTAAGATCCCTATCTCTGCCGCCATTTGAAGATAACAATTATGAGGATAACCCCCTGTGCCCATGGGATTCTTTGCGGCCATCGGAGTATATGTATTCAAACCATTCCCAATAATCGGCGATTGCTTGATAATCCTTAACGCCTGCCCCCAATAGCGCATCCTATCAGACCCATTAAACTTTTTAAACATCGACAAGACTTTCTCTGGGAAAGAATCGCTATCGGAAGAAAGAGAATCATCCCGAATGGTTTCTACCAAGCTTTTATTACTATCAGAAATAAGGTTCTTTCCGCGAAGATTATTGAGCACAGAAGAAAACGTAAGAAAAAAGAAAATAGCAATAAAAAAAGTCATCATCCATGTTCTGCGTCGACGAGAAAATAGAATGTAGCCCAAAAAAACCATTGCTCCTAAAAACCCGATCCAAGCCCCTCTAGAAAGTGTCATACCAAGACAAAAATAACCAACGACAAACAAAATACCCGGGAAAACCTTAAAAATAGTTTCTTTGTGATCAATTGACTTCTTAGAAAAATCTTGAAAAAATACTGCACTCAAGATCACAGGGCAAGTTATAACTAAATACGCGCCAAAATCATTGGCATGGCGAAGACAAGAATAAAGCCGATCTACATAAACCTCACCGAAAATAAGATCTTTCCCGAAAAAGTACTGAAAAAGGCCATTTAAAAAAACAACAGCCATAGAAACAAGGAAAACATTCATAAAGATCTTTATTTGTCTTTTTTCGGTCATGAATTCAATGAAAACAAAATAAAGATAAGTCCACTGCAAGACTTTAAAAAAGAATCCTTTAATACTTAAGCTCGGATATTGGCTAAAGAAAATAAATGCGCCGCAGACTAAAATAAAAAATCCTAACGGATGACTTAGAGGACTCTTGACAGGTTTAACGATTTCTAAAAAGGCAAAAAAGACCTTTTTCACTCTTCCTCCAGTAGAAAAAACTTTTATAAAGATCGTCCATCGCTTAACAAAAAAGAATACTAAGGTAAACGTTGCAAATACTTCAGAAAAAGCAATAGAAAGAGGAAAGAAAAAGATGAGGCCATAAAAAGAAAAGGCTTCAGCCCTTTTGCAGAAATTAATGATTTTTTCAGATAACATTATTTCAAACCTATTTGTTGTTTATACCAGTCGATCGTCTTTTTTAGGCCTTCTTCAAAAGAGACTTTTGCCGTAAAGCCAAATTCTTTTTTAGCTCGCAACACATCCAATCGGCGCTTAGGCTGCCCATCAGGCTTTGTCTTATCCCAAAGGATCTTTCCATGGTATCCTGTCAATTTCACTATGATCCCAACCAAGTCCTTAATAGAAATATCAAATCCTGCTCCAATATTTACGGGCTCGGCCTTGTTGTATTTTTCAGCTGCCAAAACAATGCCTCTTGCAGCGTCCTCGACATAGAGAAATTCTCGCGTTGCCTTTCCTGTGCCCCAAACAACGACCTCCTTGTCCCCTCGCTGGATAGCATCACAACACTTTTTTATTAACGCTGGGATCACATGGGAAGATCCCGGAGAAAAATTATCTCCCGGCCCGTAAAGATTAACGGGCAAAAGAAAAATAGAATTAAACCCATATTGTTGTCGATATGCCTGAGACTGGACCAATAACATCTTTTTGGCTAATCCATAAGGGGCATTGGTCTCTTCAGGGTATCCGCTCCAGAGGTCAGCTTCTTTAAAAGGCACTTTGGTAAATTTGGGATACGCGCAAACAGTGCCAAGAGCGACAAACTTTTTAACGCCAAAAAGACGAGCCTGCTCGATCAACTGAACACCCATCATGATATTCTCGTAAAAAAACTTGCCTGGATTCTCGCGATTGGCACCGATACCGCCGACGACCGCGGCTAAATGGATAATAATATCTGGTTTTGTTTTTACTAGAAGCTTCTTGATGGACGAAAGGACAGTTAAATCAAAATCTTTCTTACGAGGAACAAATATGTTCTTGCATCCTTTTTTGCGTAATTCTTTGACCACAAACTGGCCTAAAAATCCCGCCCCGCCAGTAACGAGGATGCGCTTAGTCTTTAAATTAATAGATA
>JBAYLJ010000097.1:0-4981 GCA_041664145.1 Candidatus Omnitrophota bacterium
TCGTTTTCAGGTAATGTAGGAGAAAAGATCAATGTTTATCAGGAGCTGGATCGGCTTCCCACCAATGACGCAGGCCAGGAGATTGGCAAGGATGTCCTTCGTTTTTCAGTGAGCGGCTCTAAGGAGGGAGATAGCCCATACGCAACCCCCACAGATTTTACAAAGCGTATGATGATTTATTCGTCACAGAAAGCAAGCGATGATCTTGTTGTTCATTTTCTTTTCAACGAGGAAGCTCTTGCGGGGCAAAAAGCAGGGGTTTATCGCGGACAAATAAAATATATTTTTGAGAAGCCAAGCGGCCTTCAGACAGTTTTTTTGAATGTTGAAATTACCGTTGAGCCTGTGTTTGAGATACAGGTTAGTTTTCCGGAGGGGGAGCCGCGATTTCAGAATCTCTTACCGGATAGCCCTCCTCAGGTTAAACAGGCCTTCGTTGAAGTAAAAACAAATTTAGGAAGGCCCTATATGGTTATTCAAAAGATTCCTGCGCCTCTGGCTAATGAAAAAGGAACCATTTTTAAGCAGGAAAATTTTGATATGAAAGTTGAAAATCTTGAGGGTGTGGGGAAAAGTAATTTTAATGAATTTGAAGCTGTTTCTCAAGAAGAGAAAACAATTTTCTTTTCTAATCCAAAAGGAGATCCATGTAAGGCGAAAGTATTTTATCGTTTAAAACCTTATCCAGGGATGGACCCAGGAGATTATCTGATGTCCATTGTATATTCTTTGGGTGAAATGTAGACAAAGGAGGTGCAGGGAAAAAGAAAAGAGAAATTTAATATAAACTTCTAGGGTAAATAAATAATAAAAGCAACAATACAAGGAGGAAGAAATGAAAAAAGGAATAGTAGTTTTCGCAGGGATCGCTGTTGTGATTCTCGCGACTGCGCTAAACTGTTTTGCCTTGACAGAGCAAAAGACGTTTACGCTTTCCGCGACTGTCCCAGCAGTGACAAGCATCTCTATCGATGCTTATAATGTCGATACGGCAACGGGTGATGCGACGCTTGAGTCAGGGACGTCTTTAGGCTTTGATCCCTTGACCCTTGACCCCGTCAACAACATCTATACCGCAGACCATTATTTTTATGTGAACGTACAAGCAGTCGGTGGGACGCCTACCACAACGCTAACGTTTACGCAGGGAGCCAATCCCAACAGTACGGTGGGTGGCAATGGTCTTGGATGGAAAGGTGCGTTGACCTATACCAAGGTCGTAGGGGCAGCAGTAACTGAGATCGCGGCGCATCCTAAAGAACTCTTTACGAATGTTACCGGGGATGTCGTGTTGCCTAGCGAAATCACAGGAGGATTCTTTAGAGCGTATCTAGGACTCAATACGGGAACAGCTATGCCGACCGGAGGTGAAATTTTTAATCCGACCGACAAGCCTGGACTCTATGATGGTACGCTGCTTGTTTCAGCAACAATACCGTAAACAGTTATTTTATCTCTAAAGGATTTGCGCAAGAATTTTGACTAGAAAAACTGTGTTTTTCCCAATCAAATTTCTTGCGCAAAAGAGGTTTTGTCTATGAAGAAAAAATTCTTTCTGATCAGTCTTGCGTGTTTTCTTTGTTGGACTTTTTGTTCCAGCACCACTTTTGCCCAATTGCTTCTCGAAGAGGGCAAGGTATCGCGTTCTCTTAAGAGCGGCGAAACAGTGATGGGGAAGGTCAAGATTAACAATACTTCCGATAGAGAAATTGCCGTGAAGGCTTATTGGCAGGATTTTGTTTATACCCCTCCGTTTGAAGGCAACAAGAAATTTCTCGCAGCAGGCACAACACCTTATTCTTGCGCTTCCTGGGTAAATTTTTTCCCTCAAAGTTTTACGCTTAAGCCCTATGAGAAAAAGGAAATTTCTTATAACATAAAATTTCCTCTAGAACCTCAAGGGGGATATTATGGAGTCTTATTTTTTGAAGATAACGTTGGACAAAAAAATACTGCTACGGGAATAAATGTCGTTGCCAGGCTTGGGTGCCTATTTTTTCTGGAAACTGCTGGGAGCCTCAAAGAGGCCAAGGTCTTAGATATCGCTGCATCTCAAAATAAGATTTCAGGAGAGATTTATAATAAAAGTCAAATCATATTGATACCTCAAGGAATCTTTTATATGATGAATAGTGAGGGAATTGTTTTTGATCGGGGAGAAGTCGGAGCACTGTACCTTCCTCCTGACCAAGGGGCACCATTTTTTATTGAGGTTTCAGACAAAGTTCCTCAAGGCGCTTATACGGTTGTCTTGACGTTTGATTTAGGGGACGGAGAATCTCTTGTTGAAGAAATCGATTTCGAGAAAAAAGCAAATTCTTCCATTCAAATCCTTCAGGTGCGGGACTGATGAAAAAAATTTTTTATGCCAAAAAAAGTACTTTTTATTATTTTAGGAGCCACCCTCCTCGTTTTTCTTCTTCTTGACTCTTCGCACGCCGAAGAGCTCGTCTCGTATAGTTTTTTCGAACAAAAAGGAATGGAAGCTTTAAAAGACGGCAACTATGCGGATGCTATTGTTTTTTTTAAAGATGCCTTGTCCATCAATCCTTCCGCTAATAATTCCTTAAATTTCCTTAATGCCATTAAAAGACTCCAGCAGGGAAGAGTTAGCATTGTTGATTTCGAAGAAAGAACACAATCTTTGCAGAGAGAGGCGCTTTATACTTTAGAGAAAGAGCGTCAGGATCGAGAGCAAGCGATCACGGATATGCTTTCGGCATGTGAAGAGACCTATTGTCCAAAAGAGTCTTCTTTTGTGGAAAGCTCTTTTGTTAAAAGCGTTTCTTTAAGAGAAGAGAGCTCGCGGGAACAAAAACAAAAAGCAATGGGATCAGGGCTGGAAACCTTAGAATTGATGGCGGAACGTAAATCTCAAACTATCCCAAGCGCCGACCCTTCAGTAAAAGAAGTAAGTCCTTCTGAAAAGAATCAAAGACGATATGAGTTTATCGCCGGCATGCTTTCAGCGCAAGAAAGCCTTCTTTCAGGGAAAGAGATTCCTAAAGAAAAGTTTTCTACGAAAGAAAAAAAAGATGTTGTTGCACAAGCTAAAGGAACGCAGGTAGCGACGCCAGAGGATTTATCGAATGATCCTGATAAGATTTATTTAAATGATAACCTTTGGGAGCTGGCGGCTAAGCCGAAGCTTAATATTGAAATGGGAAAATCGGTTATTTTAGAGGGACAAAATATTGATCGTTATTTGTCCGTCTCCCCAGGATTCATCAAGGTTGATCGCCTTGATCGTGATCGGGTTATGCTAACCGCAGAAAAAAGAGGGAAAACAGTTTTTCTTTTGTGGGAGAGTCATGGCCGGTGGTCTTTTAATGCTGAATCTGTTTTTCCGATCCAGAAGTCTTCAGAAAAAGAGCAAAATGCTTGGATGGAACAAAACGATCCTTTTAGGTTTACTTATTCTTCCGATTGGGGTAATTTTTATTCCAACGAAGAGTCTGATGAGTTTGAGCGAAGAACCTTAACCTATACTCAACGCATGATGATTGAAGGGGAAAGCCCTTATGGCGATCTTGACTCCTCTGTTGTGTTTGACAAGCTTAGCGAAACAACACAAGCCACTGGGTATACGATCGGATTGACAGATGGTCATATTGGCCCATTGTCGGATTTTAGCATTCGAGGTTTTGATGCCAAGAAGACGTTCTCTCCCTTGACCTTATCTTCAAAGTATTTCCGCGGCATTTTATTTGAACAAGACCTTTTAGATAAAAATGTGACATATACGCTGTTAAAAGGGCGTAATCGTTCTTCTTATGGTTATTTAACTCCAGGGGTTGTTGATAAACAAGATTTTTATGTCACGGGTGCCCGCGTGCATCTTTTCCCAGAAGGTAAGCATCGCTATGCCTTTAATTATACGGAAGGCTCAGGGGAGGAGCGGCCAACTTATTTAAAGAAACAAGCCATGTCGATCGAAACATTTCAAGATTTTGGACGAACGGATTTTGCGGCAGAACTTGCTTATGCTCAAAAAGATTTTGCTTATACTACAGATCTAGACTATCAGTTGAATCCTGAGCTGGACTTGTCGTTTAATTTTCGTAATATTGACAAAGAGTATACGACAGTGACTGATAATCTTTCGCGCCAAGGAGAAGTGGGAAGCATTTTCTCGCTTTTGTGGCATCCCGACAGTTTTAGCGTTGATTCCGTCATTGATGTTTATCGTAACAGGCTTATCTTAAATCCCGACAACGAAGATGCTTACAATTATGATTGGTCAACGTCTTTTAGGAAAATGCTTGATCATGGTGCTTCGTGGAATACAAATATTTACTATGCAGATACTCCAGGCCTTCTTTCGCCCAATCGCAATTTTAGGGTTTACAATACTTATTCAAAAAGTTTTCAGATTTCTGAGAATAAAGCAATATCAGCGTTTATTGGTCAATCCTATCAAAAGAGTCGGTATGCCTATTCGCCTTTGTCAGAATTTGATCGCTTAGGAGCTTCTGCGGGTGTCAGGATCCCTCTTGTCAAATACCTTTCTTATTATTGCAATTATGAACATTTTTGGGTGGAGGAAACCTTTAGCAAGCTGCGGGTTCAGCCAAACGTACTGACGTCAGGATTAGATTATTCGAGGAACATCACAGAGCATATTTCTGGAAACATAGATTTTTCTTATCGCAATGAAGAAGATACGCAGAGCACGTTAAGTTTCTTGGCCGGCGAAGATAGCGCCTCAGTCACGGTGGGGGTGGCCTACCGTCCGAACGCGGACTTTGATTTCTATATCGATGGTTCTGGTCGGGAGATTTGGCCTGAAGATAAGACGCGGGATAAATTTTTTGAAGCAGATATCCGATGCGGTGTGCGCATGGCATGGGAGTTGCCGCTTCATTGGAATCCAGAAGGATATGTCGGGGGTATTGTTTTTAAGGATATGAATGGCAACCGCAAACAGGATCCTGGAGAAGAAGGCATTCCTGATGTTATGCTTCAAGTGGGAAAACAACAA
>JBAYLJ010000098.1:0-4953 GCA_041664145.1 Candidatus Omnitrophota bacterium
GGAGAGATCGTTTGGGCAGGGCTATCTTTTGAATGCGGCATTTTGACCGGTGCAGGCTACACCCTGCTCACTTACCTTTGGCAGAAAAAGGGAGATGTCCATCAAACAAACATGGCTCCCATGATCTACGCCGCAGACCTCGCAGGTGCTTTTTTAGGAACACTTCTTTTTTCCGCGCTCTTTATTCCCTTCCTAGGGATCGATCTTTGTTTTCTTATCTTAGCCAGCGTGCTTTTTGTGGCGGGGTTAAAGAACGTCCGTTAGTTCCACACACCGGGGATCTTGTGCTGGCAAACAGGACAATGGCCGTCGATAATATTATTTCCTAAAACTGTATAGCCGACGCGCTTGATCAAAAGATTTCTACAGACAGGACAAAAAGTATTTTCTCCCTGCATGTCAGGAACATTTCCAATATAAACAAACTCAAGCCCAATTTCTTTTGCGATCGTATAGGCACGCTTTAATGTCTCAATAGGCGTCGGTGATAAATTAACAAGTTTATACATCGGATAAAACCTTGAAAAATGCACAGGCGTTTCTTTGCCTAGGTTATCTCTTACCCACATGCAAAGCTCGGTGATCATTTCATCACTGTCATTGGCACCGGGGATCAGTAAATTGGTGATCTCAACCCAAACACCTTCCTCTTTTAAGATCTTTAAAGTATTCAATACTGTCTCTAAATGGCCGCCGGTAAAGGCTGCATAAAACTTTTCATCAAAACCTTTAAGATCAATGTTCGCCGCCACTAAATATTTTGCCAGTTGGCGTAGCGGCACTTCGTTAACAAACCCGGCTGAATGCATCACGCACGCGACGCCTTCTTTTTTTGCCTCTTGCATAATATCCATCATGTATTCATAAAAAATAACAGGCTCAGTATAAGTAAAAGCGATCGTCTTAGCCCCTGCCTCTTTGGCCTTGGCTACGATCACTTGCGGTGAGACAAACTCACCCTCAACCTTGTCAGCGTCAAGCTGAGAGATCTCCCAATTCTGGCAGAACTTACACCGCATATTGCACCCGGCGGTGGCCAAAGAAAAGGAGTTTGTGCCGGGAAAAACATGAGAAAAAGGTTTCTTTTCGATCGGGTCCACGTGAAGCGCCACAGGCTGGCCATAAGTCAAGGCATAAAGCTTTCCGTTAATATTCTTTCGCGCGCGGCAAAAACCAACTTCACCTTCTTTGATCATACATTTCTGCGGACAAAGCTCACAGGCAACCATGCCATTAGCTAATGCTTTAAAAAAACTTGCTAAATGATATTTCACTTCTTTTTCTACGGCTTGCGCAGGTGCCTCTATTTCCTGGATGGGCTTAGCTTTGAGGAAAACAAACACACTCACAAATAATAAACAAAGGACAAGAAAAACGCTTTGCGCCTTTGTCAGGCGCCCTTCTTTCTTTAAAAAACTTTCCATCACCGCTCCGGTAGGACAAACAAATTGACACCAAAATCGAGGAAAAAATAAAGAAACGATCAAGAAAATAATAAAAATCCCGATGGTCGCAGCGGGAACATTTGTCATGGTAAAAGTAAAGAAAGGCTCAAGCAAATGAAGGTAAACGCCTACCCCGCCAAGGACAAGCCCAACAATAACAAAGAGATAGCCTGCCCTAAACCAGCGCAAGACTTGGGCGTGGCGATAGGCGACAACAACTTTCTTTTTTTGTAGCGCCCCTGCTATTTCCTGCAAAGAACCAAAAGGACAAACATGCGTGCAGTAAAAATTCTTATTTTTCCACAAAGCGATAACCGCGGTAAGAACAAAAATCAAGAATGTGACATCAAGCCACGGAATACCTTCGGTAATCCATCGATCGAACAAGGACAGTGAAAACATTTTGGCTGTAAAAAATCCGAAAATAACAACGTTGCTGATCAAGAGAGCAAAACGCCAAGAGCTAGAAACGTCCTTACAAAAGAAAATGTATAAAGAAAAAGCCAAAGCTACGAGGGCTAAAAGATCTTTCCAAGGAAAAACAAAACCAGGTTTGGGCGCAAGGAGGCAAGAGGCACCTTTGGAAAGCAGTGCAAGACGCTTTTGAAAAGCATCGATTACGGCTTGCATTGTTTCTGTGGCGCTCGTCACAGCATCAACCTTTTTGCTCAATGATCGTAAAACGTCGAGGCCATCCCAAGATGAGAAAAAATTCTTTCTTTTAAGAAAGACAACCACCTCAGGAGTCTCGTTGTGATCGGTTAATGTCAACCCAACAATGCGCCCTTCAGGGCTTGCGCCGATACAAAGATGAACAACTCCCCCATAACCTTGCTCTTGAACAAAAGGATCTGTGAAAATAAATTTTCCGATAAGCTTTTCTTGCGCATCAAAGGCCAAAGACCATTCTTTCTCGTTGGGACAAAGGGCACAGGACGAAGCCTGCGGAAAGATCTTTTGAACTTCAGTAAGTAGCTTTGCAGGATCAGTTACCGTCGCAGCTGACAAAGGCAAAGACGTTTGCCGATGCGCAGCAAAAATGAGCAGCACAACTGCTGCCAAAATACCTAAAGATAAAAACCTTTTGTTCATCGTTCTCCTTTTCCTTATTCTATCTATAAGATCTGCGTTTAGCAAATAAGGAAACCATAAAGAACCCCGCGAGCCCAAGCCCATAATACAACAAAACAACAGCAAAAGGGATCTGTGGCAATTTAAAATAGGCTCCCGGAATTTGAACAAGAAGATAATTAATTTTAAAAAATAATAAGATCAAAAACTCATTACTCGCTCCTAAGATTGGCGCGAGATGCGGAACAAGGATGCCAAGTGATGCCAGGCTTAAGCCCGCAATGATGATCATGGTGGCCAGAGGGACAACGAACATATTCGCCAAAACAGCGATAGGCGTGATGATCTTAAAATAATAAGCAATGAGCGGTAAAAGCCCAGCCCAAGCAGCTAAGGACACCGAAAAAGTAAGAATAAAAAAACGGATCCAGGGAACAGCCTTTAATGTTTTTGGAAAAAGAGATTCAATTTTGGGCGTAAAAATAACAATAAAAACAACGCTTAAAAATGAAAGCTGAAAACTGATCCCAAAAAGTTGGCAAGGATTAAGGACAAGAATGATGAGCGCTGCAAGGGCAAGCGAATTATAGACATGGACTTCCCTCTCAAGGACAAAGCCCATCAACAAAATGATCGCCATGATCGTGGCGCGGACGACCGGCGCGTTAGCACCTGTCAGCAAACAATGAAGGATCAGCAAAAAAATTGCAAGAAGATACCGCGGCCGCCTTGGAATCCTCATCATTTTAAGAACAAGCAACAGTATAAAAGCAACAATGCCTACATTAAAGCCAGAGATCGCAATGATGTGAACAACGCCTAAGTTCACCATGACATTCATGATATACCGAGGCAGGTCCTGTCTGTCCCCTAAGATAAAGGCATTCAAGACCCCAGCACAAAAAGGCGATAGATTCTCGACGATGACATTCCTTATTTTGTGTTTGATACGAAAGGAAAATGCCTTTAGCGGATTCCCGGCGTTTTGGCTTAGCCGCTTCAAGCTGCTGCCTTTTTTAAGGCTAAGGATCGAATAAATCCCCTGATGCGCTAAATATTTTCTATAGTCAAAATCTTTAGAAAAAGAAAAGGGGCGATACACTTTACCGATAAAGAAAAACCGATCACCATAGGAAAAATCCCCCTTGGCAAAAACCTTCACAAGCACCTTGCCGCAGGTTGTTTTCCATACGCCGTTTTCCTTGATCTTCTCAGCCCTTAAAATAAAAGAGGTGTTTCTTTTTTGATCCATCGGATCACTTTCGATCACGCCGATCAAAAAAACAGAATCGCTTTTAAATGGAATCCGCTTGGCCATATGCGAGCTAGGCAAGGTTTGTGCATTTCTTAATATTGCCGCACCCAAGAAAAAGACGGCGGCAAGGATAAAAATTTTGAATGTAAGACTTTTATTGATGAAGAGGATACTCAAGAGCAAAAAAAGGAACGCCCACGAAAAAAGAAGAAAAAAGGATAGGCGAAAAGTTTCTGCGACAAATATCCCTAGGCAAAAACTAATGCATAAGCTGACAAATGGGTATGTCATCAAGGCCCAATGGTTAAATATTTTTCAATAATGCTGAATTTAAATTTTCCGACGCCCTTAATATACCGTATATCGCTAAGATCGGTGAATCTCCACTTTTCTTCTCTTAACTTAAGAATGCTCTCGGCTATTTTCTCACCGATATAAGGAATGCTTAAAAGCTCGTCATAGGTTGCCTTGTTCACATCAACCTTAAGATGCCTTGGAACCTCATCGCTTGCGCTGTTGAAGAACTTTTTTGATGCGGGATTTACCTTTAAAAGATAATTGGCCAGGATACCGAGCAAAAGAACTGCGCCTAAGCAAACAAGCGTCAAGCGTTCTTCTTTTGTGAGCGAAAGCATAGATGTCAGAAATTTTTAAAAAGGTTCAGCTGCTGATCGTGTTGCTTTTTACCTGCTTTAAGAGAGGCCGTCTCATACTCCTTAAGCTTCTCCTCAATATCAAGGACAAAGGAAGAGATCGATGACTCCTGAGTTTTTCCATAAAGCATACGCTTTTGCGCCCAGGTCAAATAAAGGGCGCGCTTGGCTCGCGTCATGCCAACATAAAACAATCGTCTCTCTTCTTCGGTGTTTGGCTCCTCACCATGACGCACAAGCGGCAAGACGCCTTCTTCGCAACCGGCAATAAAAACAACAGGAAACTCAAGGCCCTTGGCCGCATGAAGCGTGAGCAGGGAAACTTTTTCAACTCCGTAGGCAAAGGGTTCATTCTCGCGCTGAAGAAAAAGACGATCTAAGAAATCGGATGCATGCTTAGATTGTTTAGCCAAGTCAAGGAGCCTTTCCAAACAATGGCTTGGGTTTTTCCCAAGCGCGGAAAGATAATCGACTACCTTACTGATCGGTGTGTGCCTCATTTTTAATAGATCAGGCAAAAGAACAAGGA
>JBAYLJ010000099.1:0-4870 GCA_041664145.1 Candidatus Omnitrophota bacterium
GTGCGTGCAATAAAATGTCCGGCGAATTCTCCCGCCAGCCTTACGCACATGGCGAAGCATATAATCATTGATCGCTTTAAGTTTTTCCCTCGAGTACAACCCCTTGCCAATTCCTGCTTGATTAGAAATGACAAAAATGGAATAGCCGCGATTGGTCAAATCAACGATCGAGGGAATGGACCCCGGCAAAAACTTGAATTCTTTAACCTTGGTAACATAGTTCCCGAATCCCGGGAACTTATTAATGACACCATCGCGATCAAAAAAAACAATTTTCATGTTTTCCCGCTCTCCTTTTTCATTTGCCAATATTTCGCATAACTCATGACCTGATAAAGCGACGCAAAGAAAGCAATCATCAAGCCAATAAAGCCATCCTTATATCCTTTTTTCCCGACGAATGATCGAAAGAACCGATCAATCGTGCGCCACAACGCTTTTCCAAAAGACATCTTACGTCCGGTCTCGATCCACTTTTGCGCTTCGAGCGTTGTCTGACGATTAAGGCTTGCCAAAAAATGCTCAAAATCCGGATAGCCTTTATGAATAATGTCCTTGGTTAAGTGTCCTGTCTGCCCGTCCAGAAAGACGCGCGGATGAACACCTACTTCTTCATATTTAAAGCGACTTTTCATAAAAAGCCGTAATTTCCCTGCCGGATACCAACCGCCGTATTTGACCCAATAGCTTCCAATAAAATTACGTAGCGGAATAGAAAATGCGTGAAATTCTTTTCCCTTCAGAGCTACGCTGATCTCTTCTTTAAGTTCTTCAGTGACTTTCTCATCCGCATCAAGACTTAAGACCCATTCATTTCTTGCCTGCGCATAAGCCCAATTGCGATGAATACCTTCGTTGTCCATCTTGCGTCGGTAAATCGTGGCTCCATAACGCTTGGCGACCTCAACCGTGCGATCGGTGCTTTCATCATCAACCAAAACAATTTCATCGGCCCAGCCATAAACACTACCGAAACATTCATCAATATTACCTTCTTCATTCTTTGCGATCACAACAACTGATAAGAGAGCTTTATCCATTTTGCACAATATCCTTTAAGGTTTTGCATACATATTCTATTTGTTTATTTGTGATATGAGGAAACATCGGAATTGATAGAATCTCGCTGGCGACTTTTTCTGAAACAGGAAAATCACCTTTTTTGTAGCCTAGCTCTTCATAGGCTTTTTGCAAATGAAGCGGAATCGGATAATGGATCAAAACACCAATGCCGGCGTCTTGCATTTTTTGGCAAACGACATCGCGATTCTTTACACGAATGGTAAAAGTTTGAAACACATGGGTTCGATCTTTGCGCGTCAACGGAGTCATGACCCCTTTGATCTGGCTTAAAAATTTCATATACTGCTGGGCCGCCTTTTGTCGCATGGCGTTCCATCGATCAAAATGTTTCAATTTAGCCGATAAGACAACGGCCTGCAATGTATCAAGACGAGAATTGTAGCCCTTGATAATATGTTCATAGCGGTCTTTGCGCCCATAATCTCGAAGCATCAAAACTTTCTTATAAAAATCTTCATCACGGGTAATGATCATGCCTCCGTCGCCAAAAGCACCCAATCCTTTGGTCGGATAAAAGCTAAAGCATCCGGCTAAGCCAAAAGACCCAACCTTTTTATTCTGATACAAAGCCCCGTGAGCTTGAGCACAATCCTCGATCACCGCGATATTTTTTTCTTTCGCAATCGCAAGAATTTCATTAAGATTAGCGGCTTGACCATAAAGATGAACCGGAAGAATTGCTTTAGTTCTAGGTGTGATCGCTTTCCTAATTCCCTGAGGATCCAAATTAAAAGTATCCTCTTCGATATCCGCAAAAACAACCTTTGCACCGGTATAGCTTACAGCCAAAGCCGTAGCAATAAATGTATAGGCCGGGACAATCACCTCATCGCCTTCTTTGACGCCTAAGGCGCGCAAAGCTAAATGCAGGGCATCTGTTCCTGAGTTTACGCCAATGCCATAGCGGGCATCGGAATATTGCGAAAACTCATTTTCAAAATCTTTGACTTGTTGGCCAAGGATAAAATTAGACTTTTTAAAAACACTCTTAAGCCCAAGATTGATCTCTTTCTTGGTTTCTTGATATTGCGGTAAAAAATCAACAAAAGGAACCTTCATCTTAATTCTCCTATTCTGCTCAAAACATCTTCGACGCTGATACGCTGCAAGCATTGATGATGCCCGCAATCTACAACGCGAAATCTACGATAACATGGACGACAACTGACAGAAGAAACTACGGTCTCATGGTTATCCTTTGGATAGGGCCCATACACATGCTCATCGACAGGCCCAAAAAGTGAAATTGTCCGTACGCCTAACGCCACGGCTAAATGGAGCGGACCTCCGTCGTTAACAATCGCCAAAGAACATTGTTCAAGCAAAGCAGCAAACTGCCCTAAAGTTGTCTTCCCAAATGATTTTATACAAGGCAATGTCATATCGGAAACAACGTCTTGGCAAAGCGCCTGCTCAGAATCATCTCCTATCAGTATAATTTTGGCATGATATTTTTCAATAACTTTATCAGCTAATTTTGCATACCGTTTTGCAGGCCAACGCTTGTATTCCGCGGTCTTGCCCCAGCTCGCTCCTCCGCCGGGAACAACGGCCACAAGTCGATCGGAGGGCTTGACGCCTTGAGCTTGAAGAAACTGTTTTGCCCATGCCACATCCTCGCTAGAAAGCGAAACTTGCAAATGGCGTTCTTTCGCCGGAATACCTAGCTGTGTCAAAAAATCAAGATAAAAATCAACAACATGCTTGCCCTCATACCCCATCAGCGTTGTTTTCTTTGTTAACCAGAATCCTCTTTTCTTGTAATCAAAACCTACACGCTCTTTGATACCAGCCACCAATGCAAAAAAAGACGAATATTTATTGAGCGAGACATCAATCACGAGGTCGTAATGTTGCTTCTTGATTTCATCAAAAAAGTGTGCGATGCGCTTCAAAAAAGCAACCTTTGACTTTTTCCACAAATTTTCAAAATCATCCTTTTCATAAACATGAACACGATGGATATCCGGATTATTAAAAAGAAGGTCTACGGTCCGCTTGTTGCAAACATAGCCGATTGTCACACCGGGAAGCGCAAGCTTGATATTGCGCAACAAAGGGGTAGTGAATAAGACATCCCCGACACCAAAAATGTTAATTACAAGAATTTTTTTATAGGAAGGTAATGATTTCATCATTCAATCTTTTCTTTAACACGTCTAAAAGTTTTATAACGAATCTTAAGCCATTTAAAAGGATGCCACCAATACCGCCTGTCAATTTCTTTTTTATCCTTCTGGCTTAAAGGATGTGGTGCAATCAAAGATTCCATACCCTCTGGATGTGAGCCAAAATAAATAGGAAAACGATTGAGGTCTCCAAAGAGATATTCTTTGCCGCGCTCAGTATTTTTAAGCTCAACAAAACCAATGCTCTCGGCATTTTGACGTCGGGCTGCCATAACATCTTGCGGCTGAACCCATCCGTAATGATAAAGAAAGCAACCTGCGTTCTGTTTTCGTAAAGAAGCGCCATCTTTGCGCCGGAAGGCATACGCATCACCAAAAGATTCAATCTTTCCGTTATTTCTAATGATGCGGTCCTGCTTTTGATACCATCCGCTGTCAATGCGATAGCGATAATAACTGCCGTAAAAATGCAACCACTTAAAACGAAGGGCATCCACTTTGTCATCTTGCAAAAACTTCTCCATGCACCCTTTAAGCCTTGGCAAATCATCCTGATGAATAACCTCATCTGACTGTAAATAAAACGCCCAATCCCCCTTGCAATGCGACAAGGCAATATTCGTCTGATGCGACAAAACTTCTTTACGCTGCGACATATCCCAGTGCGTCTCAATAATCTTGATTTTTGGATCATTCAAAGATTCAATCATGGCCTTTGTATCATCATCAGAATCACCGACATTGACGATAAACTCATCGCAAACCGGTAAAATTGATTTAATCGATTGAAGAACAGGATAATTAAACTTCCTGGCGTTACGGACAATGGTAAAGCCGCTGATTTTCATCATACCTTTTGATAAACCTCTTGATAGACCTTGAACGTTTCTTGAGCTGTTTTCTCAAATGAAAAATCTTGCGCGCGTCGCAGCGCCTTTTCTTTTAGCGCAGAAACAAATCGTTCATCGCTTAAAATTTTCTTTATCCCGCTTGCTATATCGTCAGGAGAAGAAGGGTCGATGAGCACAGCCCCGTTAGAAGCCACTTCCCCGCACGAAGAGCTCTTGGATGTCACCACCGCGGCCCCGCATTGAAACGCTTCAAGGATAGGAAAGCCAAACCCCTCATAAAACGAAGGAAAAACAAAGGCTTTTGTTTTATTATATAACGCGCATAATTCAAAATCGCTTAAATATCCCAGAAAAATAACATCTCGTCCTAGCCCTTCTTGGGCGATCATCGAAGATATATGCTCTTGCATCCATCCCTTCATACCAGCGACAACCAGCTTTCCATCAAAGGCTTTCTGCTGCTTAAGCAAGGCAAAGGCTTTAATAAGATTGGAAAGATTTTTACGTGGCTCGATCGTGCCGATAAAAAGAAGGAAAGAAGAAGTGATGCCTTTTTCTTCTAAAAACCTTCCAGCTTCTTTTTCTTCCTCTGCGCCTAACCGATGAAAAACTTTACCGTCAACACCTTGATATACTACCGCGGTTTTTCTTTCATCAACTGGAAAAAATTTCTTTAAATCCTCAAGTGTATTCTTCGAACAGCAAATAATTTTATCTGCTCGTTCCATCATCTCTTCAAAATATTTTTGCGTGGCATCAATGGTTTCTTCCGTATGTCCCTGAGGATACATTTTATAAATAAGATCA
>JBAYLJ010000100.1:0-4850 GCA_041664145.1 Candidatus Omnitrophota bacterium
CACATCCACAGAATTGCTTAACAGCTTTCCAAAATAGGTATCATAATTCTCAAGAACGATCACTTTAATAATGTCTTTATAATAATTGAGTTTATCAATTTGATCCAAAATTTGGTCTAAGCGCGTTCCGCCGATATTATCGTTAGGATGCGCCTTACCAGCCATAATAATCTGGATAGGCCCCACTTCCCGCGCGAGCTCGATCAAGCGCTCGATCTTCTGCAAAATAAGCGCTGGACGCTTATAATTAGCGATACGTCTTGCCCAAGAAATAGTGAACACATCCTCCTTAAACTTCCAAGGTTTAATAATTTTTAAAAGATTATTTTTGTTCACCTGGTGGGCGTCAAAGAGTTCTTTTCTAAATTTCACATCTGAAGAAAGCTTACGGATATTCTCAAGCGCGCGAGGATCTTTGTCCCATGCGCCAATTGTCGATTTATATTTCTCAAAGAGTTTTTGAAAGCTTTCTGAGGCCCAGGTGTAGGTGTGGACACCGTTGGTGATTGCCTGGATCTTATGGGCATAGTTTGGAAATTGAAGACGCATGACCTCGCCATGTTTTTGCGCAACCGCATTAACCTTATTGCAATTGTTGAGCGCCATATAGGTCAGGTTAATTTCTCCTGACGAAGGATTTTCTTTTCCAAACCTTTCGGCAGCCTGCACATAATGCGGCTCCAAAACATTGGCAACATCAGCAATATTAAAACGATCATGCCCTGCAGCCACCGGCGTATGACAGGTAAAAATAAAATTATTGCGAATCTGATCAAGATTATTCTTATCCTGCAAATTCATATACTTTTCAAGAATCGCAAAGGCCGCATGTCCTTCGTTTAAATGATAGCGATTCGTCGCATAGCCTAAACTCTCAAGGGCCTTCATTCCGCCGATACCGAGGATCGTTCGCTGCATGATCTTCCACCAGGCATTATCGCTGCGATACAGTTGCCCTGTTAGCTGACGAAAATATTCTTTATTTTGCGGAAGATTGGAATCAAGAAGGATCAAAGGAACCACATGGCTCTTGTCAAAGCTATAGACATAATATTTCCAGAGCCTCAAATAGATCGGCCCTTCCTTGGTGCCAAGGGTCACAATATTCTTTAAAGGAATCAGGCCCGGATACGTATGAGGATCCCACTGAAGCTCTTCAGGGACTTGTCCGTGCTTATACCAGAAATTTTGTTTAAAATATCCTTTGTTCCATAAAATACCGATCGCGGCGAGAGAAAACCCCAGGTCGGCAATACTTTTAAGACTATCTCCAGCCAAGACACCCAAACCACCGCTATAGATCGGGATATCAAGCATTTTATTGATCTCGACACGGAAAATATAATCGCAAAGCCAATTATTTGAAAAAACTTCATGCTTAAAAAACTTATTCTTATCGGACATAGCCTTTTTCATGGAGAATGTATTATAAATGCTTGGCGCAATACCATACTCCATAGAAAAATAGCCAAAGGAAGGAACGTCATGTTGAAGGAGCCTGTTTTCGGCCTCCAAGATCGGTTTTAGCGGGAAACCAAAATATTCTTTTTCATTGATTTCTTGGGAATAATTTTCGTCAAAGGTCTCAATACCATTTGCAAAGTCAGTAAAAGAAAACTCTTTTTTTTGGCTCTGTTCAGACATTGGGTCTCCTCGATTAGGCGTGTTAATAAATATCTTTTTTGGTGAAATTATTATAACAGAAAATCACTTCTTGCATATGTTATTATCCCAAATTTTGCACGCGTCATCCAAGTGGCAGCGCCTTATCGATTTTAACTTAAGAAATCAACGGCTCATGCGCTGATAGGCGTCATTTTTATAAAAACTTATCGATCCAGCAGGACTCTCTTCCATCACAACGATGGCTGCTTCTTGGGATAACGCCTCAACAAGGCTGATGCCTTGTTTTCCAAGGACACAAAGTACCGTTGAAAAAGCATCTGCCTGCGTCGCGTTCTCGCCGATCACGGTTGCGCTTACAACGTTGTTCACAGGATAACCCGTAGCTGGGTCAATGATATGAGAATATTTCTTTTGATCAATCTCATAATATTTTTCATAATCTCCTGACGTGGAAACGCCGCCATCGCTTAGGCGCACAACATCCATCATTTCTTCTGGATGCAATGGATCTTTAATACCCACACTCCACGGACGGCCAGATTCATTAAACCCTTGAGCAAAGATTTCTCCGCCAGTATCAACAAGAAAGCTGTTCATTCCCTCTTTGCGCAAGATCAAAGCCACTTCATCCGCGGCATAGCCTTGGCCGATCGCGCTTAGATCAATTCTTGTTTGAGGATGCATAAGCTGAACAGAATCATCGGCAAGGAGCTTTATTTTATCGCTGCCAATAGCCTCAAGCGTACGCTTTATTTCTTGAACCGAAGGTATTTCTTGCTTCGCTTGCGCCTCTTTCCACAAAACAACTAAAGGCCAGATGGTTACATCAAAAGCGCCATGGGTCAGCTCAGAATACTTTTTTGAAAACGCAAGGATTCGATAAACATCTGGATGAACCTTAACAGGGTTGGGATACGATCGATTGATCCTGGCAATGTCGCTTTTCTCGTTATAAACGTTCATGCGCTCATTAATTTCATTGAGGCGCTTCCACACTTTATCAAACGCACTCAAAACTGCTTTCTCATCTAAGCGCGTCGCACAAATATGGATCCGAACAAAGGTCCCCAAAAGAACACGCGTCTGGCTATATTTAATTATTTGGTAACGAAAAAAGAAGGTAAAAAAAACAACAATGGAAAGAATAAAAACGTTGACTAAAAAAACTTTCACTCTTGAACTCTTTAAAAATGACAATCTCATGCTTTAAATATCCCGCTCTTGCCACCACTTTTATAAACAAGGTGCAGATCAGTAATAAAAATTTTCTTATCAAAACATTTGAGCATATCATAAATCGTAAGCGCGGCGATACTCGAGGCGACAAGAGCTTCCATTTCAAATCCTGTCTGATCAAAGCCAACGATCTCGCTGTTGATCTCGATAGAATACTTGTTGGGATCAACTTTAAAATCAATACGCGCTTTTTTGATCTTGATCTGATGGCATAAAGGAATGAGATCCGGCGTTTTCTTCGCCGCCATGATGCCAGCCACTCTTGCAGCTTCAAAAATATCCCCCTTAGGCGATCCTTGTTTTAACACTTTATCAAAAACTGATTTTGCTAAATAAACATGGCACGTTGCCCGGGCAATGCGCTTTGTTAATTTTTTAGCGCTCACATCCACCATGCCGGAGATCTTTTTCATTTCTTTTCTCATCACGTATACTCCACTTTCACCTTGCTTCCCTTTTTGATAAAGCTAACCCCCGGCTGAACAATAAACAAGCAATTCGCCTTGGCCATAGAAATAACATTCTCAGAAATTTGATTCGCGCTTAAACGCACAAAACGCTCACCCTTTCTTTCAAAAACGATCCCGCGCATGATTTTTGCTCGACGCTCTTTATCATAAACATCATGACCTAAAATAGCCTCTGCTGTCTTAGGGCCAGCATCCTGGATCCCCGACATCTTAAGAAGGCACGGCCGAACAAAGGTCAAAAATGACACCATGCTCGCAGCTGTATTTCCAGGAAGTCCAAAAATATGGCATGTCCCTTTCTTTGCAAAGACTAAAGGTTTACCAGGCTTGACAGCGACTTTCCAGAAAATTTCCTTGGCCTTAAGCTTTTTCAAAGCGCGACGAACAAAATCATGATCACCGACAGAAACACCACCAGAAATAAGAAGAACATCGAACGCAAACCCTTGCCTTATTTTAGCCATAGTGCTGACGAGATCATCTTTTGCATTACCTAACATAAATGGCTTTGCGCCAAGTTGCTTGATCTGAGCCGCGAGTCCATATTCATTGGCACTGCGAATCTGACCAAGCTTTAGATTTGATTTTAAACCAACCAGCTCATTACCAGTTGTTATAATTCCAACTCTTGACATTTTGAAAACTTTAACTTTTCTTTGGCCTAAATTCGCTAACAAAGCAATGATCCCAGGCGTTACTTGAGCACCCTTACGGATAAGCACATCACCTTTTCTTGCATCCTGGCGCTTAAGGCGAACATTGTCATTTTTAAAAACACGCTCAAAAACGAAAACCTTTTCGCCAACAATCTTTGCACACTCTTTCATGACCACGCTATCAACGCCTTTTGGCAAAACAGCGCCAGTGCTTACTCTTACAGCTTCTCCTGCGGCAACCGTTGCTAAAAAAGGATGTCCTGCCCTTGACTCGCCGATCATCTTCAGCGCAACCGGCCTTTTTGACTTTGAATTCCTAAAATCAGAACTTCTAACAGCAAAGCCATCCATGGTGGAACGGGAAAAAGGCGGCCAATCGGTATTGGCAACAATATCTTGGGCTAAAATAAGCCCTAGCGCTTCCTGGAAATCTTTTTCCTCTGTTGACAAAACAGATGTATTTTTTAAAATAAATTCTTTGGCTTTAGAAAGAGAAAACATATTTTTAAAAATGGGCTTCCTGCCTTGCAGCGGATATATGGCCACGAACTTTCTTTTTATCAGAATGTTTATGCTTACCTTCAAGCATTTTTTCTTTCGCGCGCTTAGAGCGCTTGCGTTTTTGGCGACGGATCTTCTCCGTACGGTCACGTTGCGCCTGAACAAAGCCTTTTTGCTGACGCTCAATTTTGTCTAGCAAAATACGGCGGGCTAGAAAACGATTTAACCCTTGAGAGCGCGATTCTTGACACTTCACCAAAAGCCCTGTCGGCCGATGCTTGAGGACAACGCAGGTAGAAACTTTGTCCACGTTTTGTCCGCCAGGACCAGAAGAACGAACAAAACGTTCATCGAAATCTTC
>JBAYLJ010000101.1:0-4833 GCA_041664145.1 Candidatus Omnitrophota bacterium
GCTATCCCATCGTCGCCGATCAAGGCATCCGTTTGCCTTGGAAAAATAATGTTAGGATGAAGGGTAGAGATCACACCGAAGAGAAAGAAGGCAAGCAAAACTAAGGCGAGGCCGACGGCAATAATAAAGAAATCTTTTTTTAGAGAACTCGCAGGCTTGCTCTTATCCTCTTTGCCTACAGTCTCTTTTTTCTTATAAGTCGACGGGAGCTCCAAGACGCTTTCCTCTTTTTAAAATAAACATTTTAGATCATTAAAGATCCAAAGAATAAACAACCCAGAGCCCTCAACCCTCCCCAAGAGAGACAAGATACGAAAACACAAAAACGACACGCTTTAAAACATGCCTTGGGATTGTTTCTCAAGCTGACTCCAAAGAGATCCCATAGCCTTGAGCATCGCGAACGTTGCAAGGAGAATAAGGATCGTTACAATAATTTTCTTTTGCGTACTATAGCGCGGGTTTGTCCAGACAAGAGGCAAAACCAAAGGGCCTAAGACAAGAAATCCAATAAAAATAGAGGACGTTTTATTGTACCATCGCGCTTGGGGTTGAGGAGGTTTGCCGCTTAAAAATTCATTGCACCAGCGGCATTTGATCGCATCATCTTGGATCTCTTCTGCACAAAAAGGACACTTCCGCATAAAGGAACCTCGTTTTATTTTTCTTCTATTTTCTTAAATTCTTCAGGCTGGATCGTAAAACTCTGCAAAGAGCTCGGGAACTGCCCGGACAAGACTTCGCGGCGGTATGTTTTAACCGCATCCAGAACAAGAACCCCAAGATTTTCATAGGTCTTGACAAATTTTGGACGGTATTTATCAAACAATCCCAAGAGGTCATGCAAGACCAAGACCTGTCCATCGCAGTATGGCCCCGCCCCGATACCGATCGGCGGGATCTTGAGCTTCTTTGTGATCAATTGCGCGATCTTATCCGGGATACATTCCAGGACAATGCTAAAGCACCCCGCCTTTTCAAGCGCAAGGGCTTGGTCAATAATTCTTTTTGCAGAAGCAGCGTCTTTACCCTGCACCTTAAATCCGCCGAGCGCTTGCGCCGTTTGCGGCGTTAAACCCACATGGCCCATGACAGGAATTTTTTGTGCAGTAATTTTCTTAACAACCTCTAGGCAATCGGCAAACCATTCGACCTTGACGGCCTGGCATTTTCCTTCATGGATAAAACGTTTGGCGTTTTTCACAGCATCGCTTGGCCTCTTTTGATAGGCCTCAAAAGGCATATCACCGATAAGCAAAGCATTTTTGATGCCGCGGGCAGCCGCCTGTGTATGGTAGATCATTTGATCCGTCGTGACATCCTTGGTTGACTCCAGGCCCAGCACGACGTTGGCGAGTGAATCGCCAACCAAGATCATATCGATCCCGGCCTCGTCGACCAATTTGGCAAAGGCATAATCATAGGCCGTGAGCATGGCGATCTTCTCACCCTTTTTCTTCTTTAATAATATGTCACGAACACTGATCAGGCTCATATTTTTCCCTTTGGCAATTCTTGTAAATAGCGATCAATTTCGTCGGCTGCTGCCTTTCCTTGCGAGAGCGTCTCGATCAAGGACACCGGCCCGCGGGCAAGGCCTCCGGCGGCAAAAACACCTTTAAGCGACGTGGCATACCGCTCTTTTTTCGCGCATAAAAAATTTTGCTTCTGAACGGTCAGCCCCGGGGTTAACGCGATCACCGCCGTGTTCGCCGTATACTGGCCGCAGACGATCACGCTATCGGCATCGACGGTAAACACAGAATCTTTGACCGGCATCAATTTCCACTGGCCATTGCTATCAGCAAAATCCAGCCGGACACAGCGTACACCTTTCACCGCACCCTTCCCCTCTTTGATCACTTCAAGCGGCTTTGTCAAGACTTCGAGCTGCATGCCTTCTTCCTGGGCTTGAAGGCGGTCAGACAAGACCGCGCTCACATCATCCTCTGTAGACGGATGAAGGAGGGTCACCTTTTTGCCAAGCCGCAGGGCAAGACGAGCACAATCAAGCGCATCATAACCAGACCCAATGATCACGACTCTTTTTCCCGCAGGAAGTGTCGTGGCATATTTAGGATGCAGGTGTGCTGATAAAAAATTAATGCGAAACAAAAATTCTTGTGAGGTCAGAACACCTCTTGCGTCATATCCTGGCAATTCGGCTCCGGGGCCAAAACAAAGCCCTGTTGCCAGCAAAACAGCGTCGTAGCCGTTATCAAAAAGTTCGCTCATGGTTTCGGCTTGCCCCATCATCATGTTAAACCTGATCTCAACGCCTAACGAAGAAACATATTCAAGCTCAGTATCCAAAACTTTTTTAGGCAAACGAAATTCCGGAATGCCGTATTGCAAAAATCCGCCAGCCTTTTGCAAGGCTTCAAAGATCGTGACGTCATGGCCATCTTCAAGCAGGTTCGCGCCCGCCATCAATCCTGCCGCGCCTGACCCTATCACAGCAACCTTCTTCCCTGTTTTATTCGTAGCCTGCGCATTAAAAATTTCCTGAAATTTAATATTGCCAAAATCAAAGGCAGAGCGCTCAAGAGCACGGATCGCGATCGGCTGAGGGTTCTTTTCCCGATTCAAGATACAGGCGACCTCACAGGGAGCCGAGCATACCCGCCCGCAAATCCCTGCCAAGCTATTGCTCTCACGAATTTTCTGAAGGGCATCTGAAAAATCACCTTCGCGTATCAGGCGGATAAATTCTGGGATGTTAATGCCCAGAGGGCACGCCTTCACGCATTCAGGATCAGAGCACTGCGGACAGCGCTGACATTCAGAAACCGCCTGCGCCTTGCTAAAACCCATCGCAACTTCATTAAAATTTTTAATGCGTTTGGCAGCGGGTTGAATAGCGGGTTGAACGATCTTTGTATTAGCCATGAGACCCTGTTAACCTTTCTTCGTAAATATCAAAATCGATCAAGCTGGCGTCAAAGATCGGCCCCCTAGACGATAGCGACACATCATCTTTGTTGACTTTTATTTCATCTGTTCCACAAAAACCTATTCCGCTCAAGGCAAAGGGCTCTAGCACCGCTTGCACTTTTATGTTCTTTTCTTGCGCCACGCGTAAAACTTCCTTGATCATCTTGGAGGACGCGGCGATAAAAATTTGATCCACCGGGTACCGCGCAAGGACATCGCTTAAGGCATCGGTGATAAAACCCTTTTTTCCAACAGATCCATCTTCGCTCATCACAAAAATACTTTGGCAGGACAATCGCATCTGCGATTCCATGACCAGATTTCTCTTGGTCGCTGTTCCCAGAATGCCATAATTTTTATTCCCCAGCTTTTGCAAATAACGGCTCACAGGAACCATCCGCGCGATGCCCAGCTCATAGCCAATACACACGCTCGTACCGATCTCTTTGGGCAAGGCTGGATTGCCTAAGGGGCCCATCACAACATAAAGGCTGTGGCCGATAGATAAGCTCCCCAGTTTCTGACGCGACGGACTTTTTTCGTTGAACACGATCGCGATCGATCCTTTTTGCGGATTTGTTTCAATGAGGGGAAAAGACGATCGCAAAGAATAGGCATCCACCATGACAAGGACAAACTGGCCAGGCCGCGCGTTCTGTGCGATTTCTGGCGCCATGATATCCATGCGCTTGATGTTCTGGGCGATAATTTGTTTACTAAGGATTTGAAAATGACTCATAGGTCAAATAGCTTCCTAGCATTATCATTTAAGATCACGGCTGCTTTTTCTTTGTCCACGCCCTTGATCTGCGCGTAGGCATCCAGCGTGACAAAAACATCTTTCGGGCCTGCCTTCAAAGGATTCTCCTTATCTAACCGGTAGACAACTGGGCTATCGGTCTCGATCAAGGTCTGTTCGATCGGCGCCTGCCTCACAGCCTCCTGCAGCGGCGGGCTGTAATGCAGTGCCGGCGTTGCGGAAATAAAATAACCGCTGTCTAAAATATCTTTAAGAACATCCGTAGGCCCGCTATACCAATGAAACACGGCACGCTTGATCCCTGAGGCCTTTACCATATCAAAACACTCTTTCCACGCTCCCCGGCTGTGGACAATGGCAGGTAAATCAAATTCTTTGGCTAAATCTAATTGTAGCTGAAAAACTTTTAGTTGCTCTTGTTTTTTTGCTTCATTTTTTTTCATCCATCCGTACCAATAATCCAGGCCGATCTCTCCGATCGCTACAAGATCTTTGTGATGTTCTCTGGTAAAGGCAAGTGTTTCATCAAGCTGTTCGGGAATAATATTGCCCGGATGAATGCCGAAGGCTAAAGAAACCTTTAAGGCACGAGTTCTTTTTTGAACATCAAGGCTTAAGCGGTTCGCGGCCAAGTCAACGCCAACAGCGATAACCTGCGTGACACCAACCTGCGCCGCAGCGGCAAGCTCTGCGTCAATATCGTCAATCCCGTCAAAATGGGCATGGGTGTCGATAAGAATCATAAAATTTTCCAAGTCAAAACTCAAAAATAAAAATTCAGAGCCAAATGTTAACCGTTAATTTTTTATTTTAAATTTCTTTTAAACTTTTCGTTCTATATTTTAAATTTTGAATTTATCTTACCCTTCTCTCACACCGCGTAATAATAACCCTGATCTTTTTTTATTTTCACCGATGTCTTAAAAAGCTGACTCATATTTTTATCCGTAATGATGTCTCGCTTGGGCCCGTCTTTAAAAATACGCCCTTTTTTCACCAAGACAACGCGCGCAATCGCAGGAATGATATCGGATAAGTTATGTGTAACGATTATAATCCCGACGCCGGATTTGGCAATTTTACCAAGGACTTTGCTGAACTTATGCCGCGCGTGCAAATCAAGACTATTAGCCGGCTCA
>JBAYLJ010000102.1:0-4807 GCA_041664145.1 Candidatus Omnitrophota bacterium
TTAAATAGAGTATTTAAGAAAAGACGCATAATCTATTCCATAATTTATAGTATCTAGGTACAGAGTCAAGCAATTTATAGGTAATTACATGAGATATTGTAAAGATTTACGATCTTGAAAAGAGGCCGCTATTTTTAAAAACTTTCGTCCATATTAATGTCTCGCCACCTTCAATTTTTTGAAGGCAGAAATTGTCTGTTAACATATCTTTTAACCATTAGTTTTGATTTTCAATCCAGAAAAGAATTTTATTCTTGAGGGCTTGATAGTTCTCTGGGCTAAATAATTGTTTAGCCAGGTAAGGATTTTCAAAGAATTCAATCTTGCCTTGGGTCTTTCTAACGATGAGGACATATCGCCCTGAGTACTTAAAGCGTTGCGTTGCCGTAATCGCAATGGCAAAGTTTTCTTTATCAAATTTTCCTTCGGGAGCTTCAACGGTAAGAAGAAGGATGTCGTTGTTTTGGATGAAAATAGGCGTTCCGCCGTCAACGGGGAAGGTGACATCCTTTTCTTGTTCTTTAACAAATTCTAAATTATCACGGTTGCCATAAAATAAGTAGTTGTCAAAATTGTCAATAAGTCCGTAATTGGCAAGGGATGGATCTAGCAGGAAGATTTTTGACGGATCGCTCTTGTCTTGGATAAGCAGGATAATATGGCTTGCTTTAGGCTGGAGAAAAAAACCAGATTCAGCAACTTGGGAAAATTGAATATTGTAGAGCGGGCTTAATAGAGGCGCAATCTTTGTGTAGGTATAAGAAGCAAGCTCGCCGCAAAGTCCATAGCGATTCTCATCTAAAAGGATATTGCCTTCATGATCAAAACGATGGATGTTTTTTAAATGCCAGGCAGGTTTGTCAAAATCAATTTGAAGGCTCACGTCATCGCGCAGCAGTGCTTGTAGTCCTGAGTATTGAAGAGGCTCAACGATCGACATGATTTGATCGTACATGGGGATGTTTTTGGTTGGCGGTGAAATGTTTTCTATCGTAGAGTTTTCACGCTGCTTTTGGGATTGGTACGCAAAGAAGATCGCAACTCCCAGAGCCATGATGCTTACAATGGCAAGCAGAAGTGAAAGGATTTGATAAGAGCGAAGTTTATCTTTAAATAGAGTATTTAAGAAAAGACGCATAATCTATGCCATAATTTATATTATCTAGGCGTAGAGTCAATCAATTTCTTTTAATATCATATATGAGACGGTATAAGCATTTCGATTCGGACAAATTTAGGCGTATAGTTTGCGAGCGCTCATGCTTCGTTTTGGTCTTCTCGCTAATGCTCGAAGTTCTCGGGCCGCCAGTCAATTTTGGCGGCCCATCGGACTCCAAATACTTCGTGTTTGGAGTCTTTTCGGACAAATAACTTACGAGCGTTTCACTCCGTAAGTTATTCGGGCTTCTCGCTAATGCTCGAAGTCCTCGGGTCACCAGTCGATCATGGTGACCCGAGGAACCGCTTTCACAAAAATAGTCCTCTTGCCTTGTTTTCTCTTATATATATGATATCCTTTAGAAGGATTTCAAAGCGTTCTTTATTTATAAAAGGTTTTTTAAGGCTTCTCGAAACGGCAAACCTTGGGTAACCAGGGGACGCAAAGTCAACAGCCCCGCACATAATAGCGGGGGGCTGGACTACCGAAAGAAGAATAGTTGAATAAGATACCCTATTCTTGAGGTGTTTTTGAGAATAGAGTTATTTTTTTCAAAGAATTTTTTGAAAAATACCCCGAAGCCTGAACCGCTCCAATAGGGCGCCAGGGCGAAGGGGCTGGAGTCAAGAAATATGAACATGAAAAGGCTAAAAGCCTATAAAACAACAGGAGCGATCGCATGAAAAACAAATTTTTGATCAGCTGCATAACCTTGATTGTATTCTTTAATTTTACAATTCCAAGCTACGCATTAGCAGCTTCTCAAAAAGCTTTTAGCCGAAACGTGAAAGCGGCTCCGGTTGTTGAACAAGAAGCCGCTGAACCTGTCTTGATAGGATCTGCCAGCGCTGGAGAACTAGCCGAATATGTCCTACCTTCAAGTGAAAGCTTGGCTGAGTATGCTTATCCGGAGAAAGAAGTTCAAAATAGCGAAGCCGCAATCCCTTCAGCGGAGAAGCCGTCTTATGATTTAAGCAATGTTGACCTAAGCAAGGTTGATTGGAGCCAATATGTTGCAGGCCAAGTTTACGTGCAGTTTAAAGATAATCCCGCGAAAGGGATCGTTTTTGATCTAATCCCTGACGAGGAGATTTTTTCTGTAGCTCCCAGCCTGCAAAAGATTTCTCAAGATTGTGATATGCAGCAGGCGAAAAGAATGTTCAAGAAATTGTCCATGGAATACAGCTCTATCCATAATATTTATAAAATAACCTTTAACGGGCGATATCCTATTTCTAGCCTGATTGAGTCCTTGCAAAAAGATGAAAATGTGCAGTATGTTGAGCCCGTTCCTGTTTACACAACACTTTCTGTTCCTAATGATCCTTATTATCCTAGCCAGCAGTGGGGGCTTGCGGATATCAATCCTCAACCAGCGTGGGATGTCTATGAGCAAAATCCAGGAGACCCTGTTATCATTGCTATTGTCGATGACGCTGTTGCGTTAAATCATCAAGATTTACAGGCCAATGTATGGGTGAACCCCGGAGAAATTCCTGGCAACGGGATCGATGATGATAATAACGGATGGATTGATGATGTTAATGGGTATGATGTCGCAGATAACAACCCCGATCCAAATCCTCCCGCAACTGCAACAAATACCTTCTTCCACCATGGAACCCATGTGGCCGGTATCGCGGCTGGTGTTACGGATAACTCGATAGGCGTAGCTTCTATCAGTCGCAACAATGTCAAGATCATGGCGGTAAAGAGCAAAAAAGATTCCAACACAAACCCTTCTTCGTTGGACGATACCATCTCTGGAGTCGCGTACGCGATCATGGCGGGAGCAAATGTTATCAATATGTCCTGGGGAAGCACGTCGCCAAACTTTATTCTTTCAAATTTAATGATGATTGCCAGAGACAAAGGAATTATCCTCGTGGCCGCATCGGGTAACAGCGGGGCGTTGCAATATATGTATCCTGCAAGCTTTGAGCATGTTATTAGTGTTGGGGCAACTCAGCCAGGAAATCTTGTAGCAAGCTTTTCTACTTATAATGACCAAATTGATGTTATGGCGCCCGGCCTTGATATCCAAAGCACGCTTCCTGCTGGTAATAATTCGTATGGAGAACTAGACGGGACATCGATGGCTGCGCCCTTGGTAGCTGGTTTATACGCTCTTATTATTTCTTACAATCCTGGCCTTAACCCTGAACAATTAGAAGCAATTATAAAGAATAACTGTGATGACATTTCTGCGCTAAATCCTAATTATGTAGGATATTTAGGGTCTGGAAAGATCAACGCTGGAGCCGCCTTGACATCGATTGTCGGCGGAGCAAATATTCCGTTTGTTCCTTTCTCTGGAGGCCTGGTATTTCAAGGGATTTCGATCATGAATAACCCGCCCGCGTGGGGTGATTATGATAATGATGGCGACCTTGATCTTGCTGTGGCCGGGTTTCGATCGATAGAGGGGCTTGTTACAGAAATATATCGCAACGATGGCAATGGAGTTTTTACTGATATTGAAGCAGGGCTTGAAGGATTTGGCAATGGGCATCTTGAGTGGGGTGATTATGATAATGATGGTGACTTAGATTTGCTTGCCTGTGGACAAAAAACAGTAGGAGGGGTAGTTGTTAAGATTTATCGCAACGATGGGAATGGAGTCTTTGTTGGAATTTTCACGCCTTTTAATTCCGCCTATCATTGTAAATGGGGTGATTATAATAACGACGGGGCTTTAGATGTCTTTATTTGTTCATTTTCTTCCTTTAAGATCGGAAGGAATAACAAGGACGGGACATTTACACAAATAAGTACAACGATCCCTACTTCTTCAAGTCCTGGTGAATTTGATCTAGGCGATTATGACAATGATGGCGACATCGATATTATTTTTACTGACAGGGATGCCAAGAAGGTCAGAATTTTTAAAAATGAAGGAGGCGGAGTATTCGCTGATAGCGGATTTGAAATTCCTAATATTGATAGTTCTTGTTCGTTAGAGTGGGGGGATTACGATAATGATGGCTTACTAGACTTTTTGATGGTCGCCTATTATTTTGATTCAACCATCTCAGCGTATACTTTTCGAAACGAAATTTATCACAACGACGGGAATAATGTTTTTACGAATATTCAGGCAGGCCTCCCCAATCAAGTCAGCGGCGGCTCTTGGGCGGACTATGATAATGATGGAGACTTGGACATCAGCTTTGCTGGAAATAATTCTTACGGCTACATGTCGCATCCTTTGTGGTTTCTCCACCGCAGCGAGAAGTTAGAGATTTATAAGAATAATAATGGTGTTTTTACTGATATCGGCGCGATCATGTTTGGCACCGAAAATCCGGTCTGGGGAGATTATGATAATGACGGAGACTTAGATGTCTTTTCGCCATCCTACGGATATTCTCGGTCGAGGATTTACATCAACAATACAACCACCCCGAATTCTGCGCCGCAGTCACCAACGAGCCTTCAGGCAAGTGTTTCTGGTAACAATGTCACTTTGGGTTGGCAAAAATCCACAGACACTCAAACGCCTCAAAATGGCCTTTCCTATAATATTTATGTGGGGACAACGCCAGGGGCAGTTAACAGCATTTCACCTATGTCGCAATTAAGTAATGGTTGGCGTAAGATTGCGGAAGAGGGTCCTCAACGGTCAAGCCTAAATTCAAATACCGTGAA
>JBAYLJ010000103.1:0-4789 GCA_041664145.1 Candidatus Omnitrophota bacterium
CAAGACAAAGCCCTTCTTTAACACCGCTTTTTTTAACCTCATTTTCTACTAGCGGAGTTACGTTAATCAATTCTTGCCTGTTTTTTGTATTAAACCATAAATATTGCGTGTGAGATTTCATAATTTCTATTATAATACTACCTAATCAAAAGTCCCGCAAGTTCAAAGCGTAATCGCCTTGCAATAGGATTGGAGAGTTGCATAGATGGTTTTTATTAATGATGATGAGCAGGGCTTGTTAAAAGATTTTGATGATTGGCTTGAAAAACTCGCTCCGCATGAGCCAGTTTCTTCTTATCGGCATAATGTCGGTGAGGATAATGCCGACGGGAACATGAAGCGTCAGGTGATGGGTCGTGAGGTTGTTGTGGCCATTACTAAGGGCAAGCTTGATTTTGGGCCATGGGAGCAGATTTTCTATGGAGAGTTCGACGGATGTCGCAAGAAGAGGGTTTTGATAAAGGTCATCGGCGAGTAGGCTTCTTGGCGGATTAAGGGATTTGCATAATTCGCGCAGTTAAGTTACGTTGCTAAAGCGGCCGTAACTTAAGTGCTCATTGAGCAGATTTTCTATGGAGAGTTCGACGGATGTCGCAAGAAGCGTGTCCTAATAAAGATCATCGGAGAATAAAAAGGAGTTATGCATGAGCTTAATGGTTGTTGGAACAGTAGCGCTTGATGACCTTAAGACGCCGGCCGGAAGCATCAGGGATCTCTTAGGCGGTTCCGCGTCGCATTTATCCATGAGCGCATCGCTTTTTACGCAAGTAAATTTGGCCGGTATTATTGGCGAGGATTTCCCGGATAGGCATATCGCCTTGTTCAAGAAAAAAGGCATCAACGTTGATTCGATCCAGAAAATACCTGGAAAAACATTTCACTGGTATGGTGAATATAAAAAGGAAGATTTAAACAGCGCCATCACGCTTAAAACCGAGCTTGGCGTTATCCCGCAATATATCCCACGGGTAACAAGTTGTCAGAAAAAGATCGCTAATGTCTTTTTAGCGAATATCGACCCTGTGACTCAGGCTAAATTTCTTTCCTGTGTTAGTCCGAAATTTGTCGGAATGGACACGATGAATCTTTGGATTAGCACTATGAAAGGTGCCGTTACAAGCCTTATGAAGAAGGTCGACCTTTTTGTTTTAAACGACGCAGAAGCCCGGATGCTCACAGGTGAAACAAATATTGTCAAATCCGCAAAATGTTTACGTGCCATGGGCCCTAAGATCATTGTGATTAAAAAAGGCGAACACGGCGTATTTTGTTTCTCTGACAAATTGATGTTCGGCTTTCCGGCCTTTCCCGTTGAAAACGTTGTTGACCCCACCGGCGCGGGGGATACTTTTGCCGGCGGCATGATGGGTTTCTTAAGTAAAGTTAACAAGGTCAATGAAAAAAGTTTGCGTCAGGCCCTGATGTATGCGACGATTTGTTCATCGTTTAACGTTGAAGGTTTTGGTGTTCAAAAAACTTCCATCCTGACAAAAGCCATGGTCGAAAAAAGATTAAAAATATTTATTAAATTTATTTCAGCGTAGAAGTGAAAGGGATATGCACACAAAAGAATTTAGAGATAATTTAAAAGCAACAGTCGATCTTATTCTAAAGAGCCAGCAAATTGTTTTGGCCTGCCACATGAATCCTGATGGTGATTCTATAGGTTCGATGCTGGGATTAGGGCTTGGTCTCATGAAAATGAAGAAAAAGGTGACGATGCTTTGTTCGGACAAGATCCCTGAGCGTTACATTTCTTTACCTAAGGCTAAAACCGTTCAACAAGTATTTTCAAAGCCAGTAGATCTTGCCATAAGCTTGGATTGTGCTAGTATCAATCAGCTTCCTGGTATTGATAAAATTTTTAAACAATCAAAATGCATTGTTGAAATTGACCATCATATTTATCGTGATCAGTTTGGCGATGTTCAGCTTGTTTCCGAGCATACGGCATCGGTCGGAGAAATTGTTTTTGATTTGCTTAAAGAGCTTAATGTTAAGCTTGATCGGCAGATCGCCGAATGCCTGCTGACTTCAGCGATCGTGGAAACTTCTTCGTTTAGCTGTGCGGAAGTTAACAAGCGAACTTTTGAGACTTGTGCAAAACTTCTTGAGACCAACGTTAATTTTAATAGTATTGCTGAGCGCTATTATTGGCGCAAGAACCTTGCCGCGATGTATTTAACAGGGCTTTCCTTTATGCGTATTAAGACTGCTCATCAAGGAAAAATCGTATGGTCCATTATTTATAAAGAAGATTTCAAGGAACATAAAGGCAAGCAAGAAGATGTTGACCCTGTGGCGGATGACTTGCTCATGCTTGCGGGGGCGGAGGTCTCTCTTTTTTTTAGAGAAATAGAAAATAATATGTTGCGTGTCAGTTTACGCTCCAAGGGAAAAATTGACGTTGGATACCTCGCGACGACGTATGGCGGCGGCGGGCATGACAGGGTCTCTAGTTGCCGTATCCATAAAACAAAAACAGGCATTGAGCATTTGATCAGGCAAGCCTCATTGCTTGTTGAAAAGAATAAGCGTTCTTAAAAAAAAGGAAATATGGAATCTTTAATACAAGCGTTCGGGTTGTGTGCGGCTGTGATATTACCGCTTTGGAATATTCCTTTGATCATGCGCGTTGTTCAAAGGAAGTCATCTAAAGATATTAGCCTCTGGTGGGCTTTGGGCGTTTGGGTCTGCTTGCTCGTGATGGCGCCCTCAGGGTTTACATCCAAAGACATTGTTTGGAAAGTTTTTAATATTACCAATCTTATTCTTTTCTCTGCTGTTGTGGTGTTTACGCTTAAGTATCATCGGGGGTCTCATGAAAAATGATTTCGGAAAAGATTTTCGCAGCGGCTTTGTTTCCATTATCGGCCGTCCTAATGTTGGCAAGTCCACGCTCTTAAATGCTGTGGTGGGGGAAAAGGTCGCCATTGTTTCCAATATCCCTCAAACCACGCGCAATCAAATCAGAGGGATTTACCATGAGCCGCGGGGGCAAGTAGTTTTTATTGATACTCCTGGGCTTGTGCGCGGTAAAGATAAGCTTGATGAGATGATGAAGCAATCATCGTTTGGGACAATTGATGAAGTGGACTGCGTGATCCATCTTGTCGATGCCAATAAGACCCTTGGCGAAGAAGAGCAAATGATCATTGATAAAGTGTGCCGGGTCAAAGCTCCGCGTATTTTAGGCTTAAACAAAATTGATCTTAAGGGAACATGCGTTCCTGAATATCTTTCTTTTTATGAAGAAAAGCTTGGCCCTGTGTTTCACGATCCAAAGAAATTTGTCATCTTGCCATTGTCGGCAACGCGAGAAACAAATGTCCCCAAGCTCATTGATCTTATTTTTGAACGACTTCCTTTAGGAGAGCCTCTGTATCCTCAGGATGTTGTTTCCGATGTGCCAGAAAAAACGATGATTGCCGACATTATCCGTGAGAAATTGTTAGGGTTGATGCGTCAAGAAGTGCCTTACGCGCTAGCGGTTAATGTGGATCAAATTCTGCGTAAAAGAAATAAGCTTACCTATATTTTTGCTTCTATCTTTGTGGAGCATGACTCGCAAAAAGAAATTGTTATCGGGAAAAAGGGGCATATTTTAAAAGAAGTTGGCGTGGCCGCACGTACTGAAATTGAATCCCTGATAGACCGCCGTGTTTTTCTTGAGATGCATGTTAAGGTGGAGAAAAAATGGCGTGACAATCTTTCTCTTCTCCAAGACTTAGGATATGCACAAAGCCGTTAGTGTTTCCCAGGCACAAAAAATTGATCACCTTGCCATCCAGAAATTTGGCATTCCATCGCTTATCCTCATGGAAAATGCTGGCCGTGAAACCGCACAAGAAATCTTAAAGCTAGGTTCTAAAAAACGACGCGCGCGCGTTTGCATTTTTTGCGGCACAGGCAATAACGGCGGCGATGGATTTGTTGTTGCACGCCATCTTTTTAATGCCGGAATAAACGTTAGAACTTTTTTAATTGGAAAGCCGCAAAATCTCAAACAAGATCCTGCCACTTATTATCAAATCTTAAAAAAAATAGGATGTCCTGTGAAGTCCATCCGTAAAGTGAGCACAGAAGTTTTAAAAGATCTAAAAAAGGCAACCGTTATTGTTGATGCGATCTTTGGTATCGGCCTTTCGCGGACAATCGACGAACCTTTTAAATCAATTATTAATGCTATGAATCAAGTAAAAAAGGATGTCATATCCGTCGATGTCCCATCGGGCCTTGACGCAACCACGGGAAAGATCCTTGGTGTTTGCGTAAAAGCATCGTGCACTGTGACGTTTGCTGTGATGAAAAAAGGATTTTTAAAAAATAATGGGCCTCGTTATGCCGGCAAGGTTATTGTTTCTGATATCGGTATTCCTCGTCAGGCAATCGACATGATCCTTTTAAAGGGAAGGTCATGACCGATCATCAGAGGATCGCAAGAATTATTCATGCCTTGCGCAAAGCCGTTAAGGATCTTCCGACGCCTTCGGTGACCCTTGTGGGAAAAAAATGGAAGGATCCTTTCCTTGTTCTTATTTCTTGTATTTTAAGCCTGCGCACAAAAGATCAGACAACTCTCGGAGCTTCCCAGCGGTTATTTGCTTTGGCGGATGATCCTAAAAAGATGTTAAGTTTAAGCGTTGAAAGAATTGCTTCAACCATTTATCCTGTTGGTTTTTATCGAACCAAGGCGCGCAATATCAAAGCGATTTGTAAAGACCTTGTTAAAAAGTTTCACAGTCAAGTTCCCGATGAGATCGATGTTCTTTTAACGTTTCAAGGCGTA
>JBAYLJ010000104.1:0-4769 GCA_041664145.1 Candidatus Omnitrophota bacterium
GCTAAAGGAAAATTTTTAAGAAACAAACCTCACTTGAATATTGGAACTATCGGTCACGTCGATCACGGTAAGACGACATTAAGCGCTGCCATTACAATGGTTTTAGCAAAAAAAGGCCTTGCCGAAGCTCGTGGGTATGACACGATTGACAATGCACCAGAAGAAAAAGAGCGTGGCGTTACGATTAATATCGCTCACCTTGAGTATGAGACTGAAAAGCGTCATTATGCGCACATTGACTGCCCCGGACACGCTGACTATATCAAAAATATGATTACTGGTGCGGCTCAGATGGACGGCGCGATTCTCGTTGTTTCCGCAGCTGATGGTGCGATGCCTCAGACCAGGGAACATATTCTTTTAGCTCGTCAGGTTAACGTTCCTCGCCTTGTTGTTTTTATGAATAAGTGTGATCAAGTCGAAGATAAAGAACTTCTTGATTTGGTTGAATTAGAGCTTCGAGATCTTTTGACCAAATATAAATTCGATGGTGATAAAACACCGATCATCAAGGGAAGCGCCTTGGAAGCGATGAACCATCTTGATGATGCAGCAAAAATTCAGCCGATTCTTGATTTGATGAAGGCTGTTGATGATTTTATCCCAGAACCCACACGCGAATTGGATAAGCCATTCTCGATGGCTGTTGAAGACGTGTTCTCGATCTCAGGTCGTGGAACCGTTGCCACAGGTCGTATTGAGCGTGGCGTTATTAAAGTCAACGAAGAGGTTGACGTTGTGGGTCTTCGCAAGGATGTTCAAAAGACTGTTGTGACCGGTGTGGAAATGTTTCGCAAAGAGCTTGATCAAGGTCAAGCGGGAGATAACGTTGGTCTTCTTTTGCGCGGTGTCGATAAGAGCAATATCGAGCGAGGTATGGTTTTGGCTAAGCCAGGTTCGATTACGCCTCATACAAAGTTTAAGGCTCAGATTTACATTCTTGGAAAAGAAGAAGGTGGAAGACATACACCATTTTTTAATGGTTATCGTCCTCAGTTCTACTTTAGAACAACCGATGTGACTGGAACTGCCAATCTTCCTCAAGGGGTTGAAATGGCGATGCCAGGTGACAATGTTATGGTTGAGATAGAGCTCATTACGCCGGTTGCTATGGAAAAAGAACTTCGTTTCGCTATTCGCGAAGGTGGAAGAACCGTCGGCGCAGGTGTTATTTCTGAGATCATAAAATAGTTGGAACTATGCAAAAAATTAGAATAAAACTTAAAGCATACGATCATCGTCTTATTGATCAATCAACGCAAGAAATTGTTGAGACAGCCAAACGAACAGGGGCAAGGGTAGCCGGTCCGGTTCCCTTACCGACAAAGAAAGAATTGTACACTGTTCTCCGTTCACCGATGGTTGATAAAAAATCACGTGAACAATTTGGGCTTGCCACACATAAGCGCTTGATCGATCTTTTAGACCCTACGGCAAAAACCGTAGAAGCCTTAAGGAAGCTTAATCTTCCAGCTGGCGTTGACGTAGAAATTAAACAATAAGAGAGAGCATTAACCATGATCCGTGGGTTATTAGGAAAAAAAGTTGGCATGACGCAAATCTTTGACAAAGACGGCAATGTTGTTCCTGTCACCGTTGTCGAGGCTGGGCCTTGCTATATTTTAGAACTTAAAAATGCTCCGATTAAGGTGACGCTTGGTTTTGAAGAGATCAAAGAGTCGCGCCTTAATAAAGCCCGATTAGGTTTTTTTAAGAAAAACAACCTCAAGCCTCTTAAGATCATTTCCGAGTTTGAGGCAGAGGACACAAAAGATTATCAAGTCGGCCAGTTGATCAAGGCTGATCTATTTCGCGCAGGAGATTTCGTTGACGTTACAGGAACATCGATTGGTAAAGGATTCCAGGGCGGTATGAAGCGCTGGGGATGGTCGGGTGGTCCTGGCGGTCACGGCTCTATGCATCACCGTCGTATAGGATCGGTCGCGTCAAGTACGGAACCCTCACGCGTTTTTAAAGGTAAAACCATGCCAGGGCATATGGGTGATGATCGTATCACAACGCAAAGTTTACGCGTTATGGATGTTGATGTTGAAAAGAATTTGTTGCTCATTAAAGGTGCTGTTCCTGGATGTAAAAGAAATTATTTGCTTATCAATAAGTCCAAGAAGAAGGCCTTTAAGTCATTTGATGAAGTGAAGGTAACTGTTGTTAAGAAGATCAATCCAATGAAACAAAGTAAAGCCAAGCCTAAAGGCGGTAAGTAAGGTAAAATTTATGCCTATTTGCGATATTCACGATATAAACGGAAAAAAAGTTGATGAGCTAAAGCTCCCAGAGACGCTTTTTAATGGGAAAGTTAATGCTATGGCTTTGCATCAAGCCGTCGTGATGTATCAGGCAAATCAGCGACAGGGTAATGCCTCCTCTAAAGGACGTGCTGAAGTTTCCGGAGGCGGCAAGAAGCCTTGGGCACAAAAAGGAACAGGCCGCGCACGATCAGGATCATCTCGGTCACCTTTGTGGAAGGGCGGCGGCGTTACTTTTGGACCTGAGCCAAGAGATTTTACATATCAGGTTCCAAGAAAAGTCAAGAGTGTCGCTTTAAAAGCAAGTTTAAATTCAAAATTAAATGATCAGGATCTAGTGTGTGTGGATCAACTGATGGTTGATTCCGCCAAGACGAAAGATTTTATCAAGGTCCTTAAAGGGTTAAAGCTAGAAGGAAAGATTCTCGCCATTGTTGATGCGGTTGAAGAAAAGTTTTCCAAGATTTCTCGTAACGTTTCTTCTTTTTGCATGATGCGTTCGTCTGATGTGACAGGCTATGATATCTTACGTTACAAGAAAATCCTTATTACAAAATCTGCGTTTAAAGATTTATTAAAAAGAATTCAATAGAAGGTTTTAGTAGAAATGAATCAATACGATATTGTTAGAACACTTATTCGCACGGAAAAAGGAACCGTCCTTCAGGATAGCCGAAAATATCTTTTTCAGGTTGATCGAAAAGCGACAAAGGTTGATATCCGTAAAGCGATCGAAGAGATTTATAAAGTTAAAGTTCAAGATGTCAATACATGCGTTGTCCCTGGAAAGAAAAAACGTGTTCGTCAGATTCTCGGCCGTGTTCCAGATTGGAAAAAAGCTGTCGTGACATTGCAAGATGGTCATAAGATTGAGGTAACATAATGGGACTTCACAAATTTCGTCCAACAACAAATGCTCTTCGTCATACGATTATTTCGGATTTTGCCGAGATCACAAAATCAAGGCCAGAAAAAAATCTTTTAGAGCCTCTCAAGAGTTCCGGAGGAAGAAATAATCGTGGACGCATTACGTTGCGCTTTCGCGGTGGTGGTCATAAAAGAATGTATCGTATCATCGATTTCAAGAGGAATCGTGTTGATGAGGCTGCCAAGGTATTGGCGATCGAATATGATCCTAATCGTTCCGCACGCATTGCCTTGATCGAGTATCCTGATAAAGAGCGTTCATATATTCTTGCGCCTCTTGATCTTCACGTAGGAAATGAAGTCATGAGCACTTTTAATGCAAATGTTGATATGCATCCTGGTAATTGTATGCCGATCGAGAATATTCCTCTAGGAACGGCTGTTCACAATATTGAACTAAGGCCTGGACAAGGAGGGCAAATCGTTCGCTCCGCAGGTGCTTCAGCTCAGATTATGGCTAAAGAAGGTGGCGAAGCTCATTTAAGGCTTCCCTCAAGCGAGGTCAGAAAAATAAAAACAAATTGTCGTGCGACGATTGGTCAACTTGGCAATGTGGAGCACGATTCAATGTCTTTAGGAAAAGCTGGACGATCAAGATGGTTAGGTCGTCGAGGAAAAGTCCGCGGTGTTGCGATGAATCCTGTTGATCATCCCCACGGCGGTGGTGAAGGAAAAGCTCCGCAAGGAAATCCGCATCCTGTGACTCCTTGGGGTAAACCGACTAAAGGGTATAAAACACGAAGTAAGAGAAAATATTCAGATCATAGTATTATTCGAAGACGTAAGAAGGGGAAACGATAAGATATGCCACGTTCGATCACTAAAGGCCCATATGTAGATGTGCATCTTGTTGAAAAGCTTGAAAAGATGCAGAGAACCGGACAAAAAATCATCATTAAGACATGGTCACGACGATCGACCATCACGCCTGATTTTGTTGGGTGTACGATTGCCGTCCATGATGGGCGTAAGCATGTCCCTGTTTTTATTACGGAAAATATGGTGGGTTACAAACTAGGATCTTTTGCGCCGACACGTACGTTTAAGAAGCACGGCGGTGTGAAGGCCAAAAAAGCAGAAACTAAAACATAAAAGGTAATATTCATGATTGCATCAGCAAAGGGAAGATTTATTCGCGTGGCTCCAGCCAAAGTGCGTCAGGTGATTGACTTGATTCGCGGTAAAGACGTTAAAGCCTCTTTGGTTGTTTTGCAGCAAGTCAATAAAGGATCCCGTGAGCGCATCGTTAAAGTTCTTAATTCCGCGATTAACAATGCGAAGCAAAAAGGTTTAAGCGAGGATCAACTTTTTGTTTCAAAGATCACAGCGGATATAGGTCCATCATGGAGTCGTTTTCGTGCTGCAGGCTTTGGCCGAGCATCACCGATTCTTAAACGAACAACACACTTAACCGTCGAATTAGACGTCAAAACGAAATAGCGAGGAATTCCCGTGGGGCAGAAGGTTAGTCCATTAGCATTAAGAATAGGATATATCAAGGATTGGAAAAGTCGTTGGTTTGCCGATAAGAAAGATTTCGCGCAAAACGTTATTGAAGACAATAGAATCCGTGAA
>JBAYLJ010000105.1:0-4734 GCA_041664145.1 Candidatus Omnitrophota bacterium
TAAAAGGTCTTGCCTCTGAGCGGCAGGGGCTAGAGAAGAAAATAGCCTATGCCCAAGCGCAGAATTTAAAAGAACAAGAGGATAAGCTTTCAGAGGCTTCTATCGCCGCAGAAACTAAAAGACAACAGATGATCCTTAAGGCGGAAAACGATCTTCAATATAAAATCAATGATTTGGATACAGAAAATAAGATCCTTCATAGCCAAATCGTTGATCTTAGCGAAAAGATCGCCAAGGCTCAGAAAGAAAAAGATTTTCTAGAAAGCCTTTTGAAGCAGCATAAGCAGGGAGATCTTCAGGTTAAGGCTGTAAAGGATGCGCTTCCTACGTCCTCTTCCGAGGCTTTCATTCCCGCAAAGAGCTTGTGGAAAGTTCCAGATATTCTTAAAGAGTGAGTAAGGACGTTTGCAATTCATTTGATTTGGGCTATGAAATGATATAGAATGGCAGAAGTAAAATAAAGGTGCCCTAAGCTTGAGTTGTTGCAGGAGTGGTTTAAAGAAATAGCATTAACCTCGCCGGTAGCGGGGTAAATTCGCGCAGTTAAGTTACGTCACTAAAGACCTTGTAACTTAAGCGCTCATTTAAGGGAGGAAACATGAATGAGATTTTAGAAATACTAAGCCATAGCGCAAGGATCACCCCTGAAGAGATTGCGAAGCTGACAGGTCAAAGCGTCACTGCCGTCAAGAATGCTGTTAAGAAATATGAAAAAGAGGGCGTGATTGTTCAGTACAAAACGGTGATTAATAAAGAATTGCTTGAGGATACCCATCCCTTAGTGAGGGCGTTAATTGAAGTCAGCATTACGCCTCAAAAGGATGTCGGGTTTGATTATATCGCTGAGAGAATTTATAGCTTTCCTGAAGTGAAGAGTTGTTATTTGGTTTCCGGAACCTACGATCTTTTAGTGGAAGTTGAGGGGGAAAATATTCAGACTGTTTCGAATTTTATTGCATCTAAACTTTCACCGATGTCTAACGTTCGGGGGACAGCGACGCACTTTCTTTTAAAGAAATATAAAGAAGACGGACATATCCTGAAAAAGGGCAAGGAAAAGCAACGATTAAATATTTCATATTAAATGAGGCCGTGTTTCACGCAAAGGAGTGAGCGTAAAATAGAGGGTCGCATTTACCTTGAAACGTAAACGTTTCAAGTCATCTTAAGAGAACACATAGTATGGAAGTATCACAAAAAGTAGAACAACTTAAGCCTTCTGGGATCAGGCTCTTTTTTGACCTCGTGCTCAACATGAAAGATGTTATTTCGCTTGGGGTCGGCGAGCCGGATTTTGTTACGCCTTGGCATATTCGTGAAAAAGCTATTTTTTCTCTTGAACAGGGGTACACCTCGTATACCTCCAACAAGGGGATGATTGAGCTTCGAAGAATGATTTGCCACCATTTGCAGAAGCGCCATGGACTTGAATATGACCCGGAAGAGGAAACACTTATTACCGTGGGTGTCAGCGAAGGGTTGGATTTAGCTGTTCGCGCGATCTTGAACCCCGGCGATAAAGTTCTTGTTCCTGATCCTTCTTATGTCTCTTATCCAGCCGTTGTTGAACTTGCTGGAGGTAAGGTCGTTTTATTAAAAACAGATATTCATAATGGTTTCAAGTTTTCTGCTAAGGAGATTGACAAGGTTTGCGCCAAGGGGGCCAAGGCCTTGATGATTAATTATCCGTGTAATCCGACGGGAGCATCGTACACAAGAAAAGAACTTCTTGAGATCGCTCGGGTGGCTGAACGTCGTGATTTGATCGTGATCAGCGATGAGGTTTACGATGAGCTGACCTACGATTTTGATCACACGCCGCTTTCATCGCTTCCAGGAATGAAAAAGCGTGTTATCTATCTCAACGGATTTTCTAAGGCTTTTGCTATGACAGGATTTCGCTTAGGGTGGGCTTGTGGCCCGGCCAAGGTGATCGCTGCTATGACAAAGATTCATCAATATACGATGCTCTGTGCTTCCATTACTAGCCAAATGGCTGCCTTGGAGGCCTTAAGAGGAAATAATCATGATGTTTTAGATATGAAGAAAGAATATATGCGTCGACGCCGTTTTGTTGTTTCCAGGCTTAATGAAATTGGCTTAGATTGTCATATGCCGCAAGGCGCTTTTTATGTTTTTCCTTCAATTAAAAAGTTTAGTAAGAATTCTGTCGAGTTTGCAACGGATCTCTTAAAGAAAAAGAATGTCGCTTTGGTTCCAGGCGTTGCCTTTGGGTCCACGACTGAGGGCTATGTCAGGATTTCTTATGCCTCTAGTTATGAGAATTTAAAAGAGGCTATGCTGCGTATTGAGAGCTACTTAAAGCAATAATCTTTCCCTTTGATCGTAAAAGGTCTTTAGAAATTAATATAAAAATGAAATGAAAAGCATTGTTCGTTTTACAATGCTTATCGTGTTATGTTGGAGGAACTTGATGGCGAGAAATAAGAAGAGAGATGATAGTAGTGAAGATTTGGATTTTGAAATTCAATTCTTAGAAGGGGTTGTAAAAACAAGCCCTGACTTTATTGAGGCGCTTATTAATTTGGGCGATTTGTATACCAAAAAAGGATTCTTTGAAAAAGGCCTTAACGTTGATCAGAAGCTTTTTAAGCTTAGGCCGGAAGATCCGATTGTTTTATACAATCTTGCCTGTAGCTATTCGCTCGTCAATGATGTGGAAAAGTCTTTCGAGGCCATAAAAGCCGCCATCAAAAAAGGCTACAGTGATATCGACTACCTGGAGCAGGATTCAGATTTAGCAAATTTAAAAAACTTTCCGCTGTTTGAAGATTTTCTTGCTAAGATGAAAATAAAAGCACTTTCTTAAAAGATCTCTATGAAACATTATCGTAAAGAACTTTTCTTCCAGACAAAAACTAAAAGGGCTTATTTAAATATTACGCCGGAGGTCGAGGGTGCGCTTGAAGAGAGCGGCATCAAGGAAGGAATATGCTTAGTTAATGCTATGCATATCACCGCTTCGGTATTGATACAGTATGTAACTCGGAATATACATCCCCAATATAAATCTTATTGTTTTTAAAGTATTCTAGCCATCCATCTAGGATCTTTTCTAGCGAGCCATGAATCATAATCTCATAGCCCTTACTAGTGCTATCAAGGGCATCTGAAGGACATCTGTCTGTGATTAAAGACCTATCCGTTATAACCACTTCTTCAACCAGCAATGATAGCCACCAAGCCTTTTTATCCCAATCAAGATTCGCTAGTGCATCCTTGAAAAAGGGCAAGGCCTTTTCTATCTCTGCTACACGATCATTAATCTTTTTATCAACTGTTAACTTATCTTGAAGAGAGCTTATTTCCTTTTCCAAATGAACCTTTGCCTCAAAATAAAAGCGTTTCTGCTCGGCGTATTCCTTGTCACTAATATCATCTTCTCTAAACTGATACTTTGCCTTCTTCCAACGAGCCTCTATTTTGCTAAAATTCTTCTGTCTTTCCGCTATCGCTAACTCAATTTCTACTTTGTTGACTAAACACGAATCAAGATATTTCGTAATGACTTGCCTTAGCTTATTAGGCTCTGTGAGCAGGGGAGCGATTTTATCCCAAACATAATCAACAACGTCCTCAGCTCGTAAGTATACAGGACATTTTATGAACGCACCTTTATTTAACCTTTCCCATTTATTCACTTCTTCTCTTTTCGGAAAATGATGAGGACAGTAAAAACGATGCCCTATCTTTCTGCCACGACTGATAAAAGGGTGATACTGAATTCTTTGACCACAACCACATTGCAATTGATCTCTTAGCGGAAAAATATATTTGGGTTTCTTGCTCATGCCTCTTTTGGCGTTTTTGATACGTAACCTTTCTACTTCCTTGAACGTAGCTTCGTCAATGATCGGTGGGCAAATCATGTTGCCATCTTTGTCTTTAATGCCACAAAACTTTTTACGTTTTAACATCTTTTGAATTGTTGCTGCACACCACTGAGTTCCTTCAGGTGACTTTTCCCCACGTTTATTCAGCTCTATGGTTATATCTGTCGAGGATTTGCCTTCAAGATATAAAGTAAAAATCAATACAACGATTTCCGCCTGTTCTTTCTGGATCACGAAAACAGTCCTAAACTTTTCCCCGACCCTGACCCTACTGTAGCTATAACCAAAAGTCTTTTTGCCGCCGGAGTAATAGCCTTTGTCACGCCATTCTTTTTTACCATCTTTTCCTTTCTTAAACCATGCGCGGGAGGTTCTGTGTTCGTCGGCCATGATTTTAATCAAGTCCGAAAAATCGGTTTCATTGAACAAATCAAAAGTTCTGTTAGCGACTATCATATACTTACACTGCACCGAATAACGGACTACTGAGATAAACTCAACTGCTGGGGTAACATTTCTCGAAAAACGTGAAGAGTCAGCAAAAGCTAAAATATCCTCTTTCTTTAGAAAAGATAAAATTTCCTGATAGTCCTTTCTTGCGTCATAGTCAGTATAGGTCGTGCTCTGTGTAAAGGGCTTAACAACCACTTCATAATCCTTAAACCTCCAATCATTCGCAATATGATTATCCAAATCTTTTTTCTGTGTTTCTGGACCAGCCCCATCATGCTGTCCTTCTGAGGATTCCCTAATCACTTCTATTACTTTTCCCATTTTGTTTCTCCTTTCGCCATTGAAAATAGCTTGAACATAAAAAACACTGGTATATCCGATACGTTAGCCAAACATAACAACCAACTTTTTTATTACAAACAGGGCA
>JBAYLJ010000106.1:0-4727 GCA_041664145.1 Candidatus Omnitrophota bacterium
ACATCTGATGTCCATCCTCGGTCTTCAAGATGTGTGCTGGCCTTACGTCCAAGGGTAGCGATATCAGAGGCAAAAAGCGCTCCCGGCATGCCATACTGATCAAGATGATATCCGCTGGAAAGATCAACAGAAACCTTATCTGTTGGACATATCTTGAGATTACCTAAAAGATCATTGGCCCAATAATTGTTATTGTCCCGATAACCCTGTTTATTCTGATGAGAAAAATTAAGAAAATAATCAAGCTGTTTTGCGGTTCCTTGAGCTGTAAAAGAACCTTTCCTGTATCCAAAACTACCGGCTTCGCCTTCGACCTTCACGGGCGTCCCTTTTCCCTGGTATCCTTTTTTCGTCACAATATTGACAACCCCTGCAGAGGCATTGTCACCATAAAGAACCGTTGAGGCCCCTTTGAGAATTTCAATACGCTCAACGCTATCCAAGCTTATTTGTCCCCAATCGGATCCGGAGAGATCAACCTGATTTGTGCGACGGCCATCCACCAAGACAAGAAGGTTTGAGATGCTTGTTTCACCAAAACCACGCACATCCACCTTGACCCCTTTGGGGTTCCCTAAATAATTAGTAACAAAAATACCGCTTTGCGCGCCAATGACATCCGGCAAAGATGTTGCCGTTGATCTTCGGATATCTTCTTGTGTAATCACCGTCACGCCTTGACTGATATCAGAAACAAGCATGCTTGTCCGCGTGGCAAGAATACTGATCTCTCCTAAATCAAAGTTATCGCTTTGAGCAAAGGAGAACCTTGCGCATCCTAAAAAAACAACGATCCAAAAAAAACTTTTTCCCTTATTCATACTTCCTCCTATCTCCTCGCCTGTTGCTCGGAGTATTTTGATGCATTTCGCATCAAAATAAAAAAATCCCAACTGATATAATCAGTTGGGAGTCTACCCTATTAATCCTCAACGTTTTGTTTTTATGTTGTTTCACGCAACATACAAACACCGGTTTTAGGTAGGCATTCTGGCTCCCCTCCCTACGTTCATAGAGGGCTACAGTAGCGGGACTGCTTTGGACTAAAGGCAATTGCGCCTTGCACCAAATTTCCCTTTTAAGCTCACTTTTCTTGAGCGCCTAAAACTATTTAAAGAACAAAAATAAAGAACTTTATTTGTTCCGCTAGAAAACGGCGGAATAAATTCGGCCCCATACTTTACGATCATTTCATTTTTGTAAAGTATGGCCTTATTTAAAGCACGTGCGCATAACGAGTATTCTTAACTCGCGAGGCAACAAGCTCATACAAACCAAAGAAAACAAAACTATATACAAGCGTACTCACAAGCATTGTTCTAAAGAAAGGAATGGCTAAAACATAACAATCCACCAGTCCCTTTAAATTCATTGGATAATATCCTAAAAGCCATACGCCAAAATTGGTCACGACATAAAATAACACCGCTGCACCAAAGCTCGCAGCTGTTAAATGAAGCCAATCACGGCGCTCTCGCAGCCAAAGACCAATCAAGGCGATTAGCATCAAGCTCCCCCAAGTAAAGAGAATAAGAGAATGAACGCCTAAAATAGCATCGCTTACCATCATTAAAAGAAGCGGCAAAAATAATGCATACTTTTTGTTACAATAAACTCCTCCAAATAAAATAAGCGCAAGAACAGGGGTAAAGTTGGCTGGATGAACGATCAAGCGCATCATCACGCCAAAAAGCAAAAGAAAAAAACCTAACATAGATCCTCCTTTAAATGAGGCCATGGTTTACGGACGAACACAGCAAGGAACGTAAACTAATTGGCCGAATGAACCTCGCTGCCTTTTAGCGAGGCTGTGAAATATTTTAATCAAAATAAAAACAAAGGCAAGTCTTTTATTCTCCACCCATAAAAAGATCTGTTGGCATAAGCCACTCGACTTCTTTTAAAAGATCTTCGATCTTAAAGGGTTTTGTCATATACCGTTGAGCTCCTACGACTTTTCCGATCAAGCGGTCAGCATCATCTTGAAGCGCCGTGAGCATCAAAATAGGGATCTGCGTGTCTTTTTTTTCACGTCGAATTTTGCGGCAAACCTCAAAACCATTAAGCTTTGGCATCTTTAGATCTAAAATAATAAGGTCTGGGGGCTGCTCTTCATACTTTCGAAAACCCTCTTCGCCGTCAAAGGCCATGGCAACTTCATAACCGGCCTGAGTAAGATGAAAAGACAACAGCGTTGCCAGGTCCTGCTCGTCGTCGACGACAAGAATTTTCTTCTTTGGCTTTTTACTTTCACCTTTTTTCTCAAGATAAAAATCCAAAAGTATTCCCTCGTTCTCATTGCCTGTTTTCATCAACTTTAACCCTACGCAATAAAATCCCGAATCATTTTTTTTGCCTGACCAGGCCGCCACCCCGCTTACCTTAACATGCCTTTCTGGGCTTAACTGAACTTCAAGATCAATCTGCTGGCCATTTTCAATCCTTAATCCTGAATAAAAACAAACCCCTTCCGGGCCAAAATTGACAATGGTTGTTTCAAAAAAATCGCCTGCCATCTCTGCGATCTTAAAACGGCCTGAGAAGCTGCCTTCAAAACGCTCATAACTTCGCTTTTCATTCATTTTCTTCTTGCAAACCTTTCATCGATGAAACACAAACCAAGCCTATCAAGTATTATTAAAAATGTTATAAAATATTATAGCATAAGAATTCTTATAAAAATGCAAAACCTTCAAGGCTTAATAATTGTTAGGGGACTTCTCCCCATAGTCTTTAGAATTTCTCCGCTAACAACGGATTTCTGCTTCTGTAGCCATGAAATCGTAACAACGCCCGACAAAACAAGAAAACACGAACAGTAAATCACAAACAATGTATTAGGATAAACTCTTTTTTGCTTAAATGGATTTGCATTCTTTAGCAAAATATAAAGCACCATCGGCAAATATGAAATCGCCGTCGAATACAGAATAATCAAAGCTGGCACGAATAAAACTTCGGAAGAATAAATCGCAATGTTTCGTTCTTTGACCCAATGCCAAGCAAAGGCGGCACAAAAAACCAAAATAAGGCCTCCGTAGCCAATGAAAAGTCGCGTCAAGCAAATGCCTTCTGTCTTTTGTTTCCATGGATTTTTTATAAAAAGATAAAAAGCTACTGGCAAATAGGTCACAATAGAAAACCAGAAAGCCAAGACCGTTAAGGCCGAAACCATATTAAAGGGATGAACATTAGCTTCCCCATATTGTGCCCAACGAAAAAAATAAACAAATGAAAAGAAGGCGCAACAGGTCAAAAAAATCTTGACAATGGTTCGCATGCGACTCTTTTTTGCCTGCGCAAGGGACTCTTCCTGTTCAATAAAAAAGATCCCCTGACCTTGCATTCTTTCAACTTTATAAAGAGGAGGATTTTTAACAAGAAGATAAAGTGTAGACGGAATAAAAGCTGAAACAGCGGACCAAAAAAGCACCACGAACAACGCACCAAAAAGCTGTATCAAAATATCCATAATATCTTTCTAGAAAATGATCCCTTCATGGCTTAAGCAAGTCCCCAACCCGCCTTAACACCCCCTTACCTTCGTCGCTGATAGCCAGCACAGGGGCAGCTCCACGCTTCTGAATAATCTCGCCAAATTGACGGTAAACAACGATCGGCACAGAAGAAAGCCCCTCGACTAGCCTTAAATTTCCTACAAAGGCCTCAATATCCATGGCGCACAAACCCTGTCGAACAATAACCACATCTGGAATAAACGTTTTCGCAACCCTTAAGCATTCTTCAAAAGAGCGAACATCGCGAATACGATAGTTACATTTTACAAATTCATATTTGATCACAGAGAGAACAGCAGCCTTATCCTCTAAAATTAAGATCTTCTTTTGCTCTTGGGCAGAAGATGTGGCTTGCTTAGGGTCAGGGCCCTTAATAAATGCTCTCTGAGAGCTCTCTGATGAAGAAACATCCAAATGCTTATCTTTCATCTCTCCCTCAACATCTTTCACCAACGCCTCTGAAAGTGTCGTCGCCTCTCTCTTGCCATGACCATCTGAAGAAATAGTACGATCAGATTTTTTTTGCGCTTGCTCATCACTCCCAAAAAGAACATGATTGATCTTTTCAACGAGTTCTTCGATGGTGAAAGGCTTCTCAATAAATCCATCCACATGAGCCATCTCAAAATAATCTTTCATGTGAACACGCGCGGTTAAAACAATAAAAGGGATATTCTTTCCCCACGCTGTCTTTCGTAAATCTTTTAAAAAATCACTGCCGCTTTTTTTAGGCATAACAACATCCGACAAAATAATATCCGGGCGGACCTTTTCTGCCATCGCCAGACCTTCAAGACCGTCTTGAGCTTGATAAACCTCGTACCCTAGCGCTGCCAGAGCAGCCACAATAAGGATACGAAACTCCTCCTCATCGTCGACTAAGAGAATCTTTATAGCTTTTTTTGCCATAGCACCCTTTCCTCTTACAGATTAAGAAATTCCATGCCTTCTTTTCACACAATGCAAAAGAATAAACGCTTCTAGGAACTTTTTCTTACTGAAAACCGATCAATAAAGTCAACGAGGTCAGCGGTTTCTCCAGAAACAATATGGAGATTATTCTTCTTTAAAAAATCTTCATTTTGTTGCTTAAGCTCTTTACCGCCATAAACAACAATAGGAGTATCTCTTAAATTGATCATGCTTCGAAGCATTTTAACCAAAATATCAGCCTTGACCCCAGAAACAATATCTTTTAAGAAAATAACA
>JBAYLJ010000107.1:0-4719 GCA_041664145.1 Candidatus Omnitrophota bacterium
AGGTTTGCCGAAAACCCTTGCCCCGTTAGAAATGGCTCATTACGCCCCAATTCTCCCCAATGTCGAATGCGGATGAAATTAGGACGTCTCGGTTTCCGCTAATTCCGGATTAAGGAAAACTAAGATAATCATGATATTTCTAACGGGGCTTGCTAATTCATAAATTTACAGCTATAATCTAAAAAATTTTAAAAATAACAAAAAGTGGAGAAACTTGATGCTTAGAATATTAAGAAAAAAAGGTGTGGCTAAAAAGATCCTTTGGGTTTTAGCTGTCATGATCACAGTGTCTTTTGTTTTCTTTGGCATTTCATCATCTATGATCAAGCAGCAAAACACCGCTTCGTATGCCGGCAAGATCTTTGGGAAAACAATTTCCTTTAGGGACTTTGAAGATGCTTTTCTGCATGTAAGAAATCAGGCTATCTTGCGTTATGGAGAAAATTTCACCAAGATCGAAAGCCAGCTTGACCTTGAGAATGAAACCTGGGATCGGCTCATCTTGCTTCATGAAGGCAAAAAAAGAAAGATCACTGTCACCAACAGTGATGTTGTCTCTGTCATAAAAAAATTTCCTTTTTTTCAGCGGGATGGAATATTTGACAAACAACTTTATGAACAGATCGCCCAATATGTTTTCCGCTGCACCCCGCGTGATTTTGAAGAAGGCATCCGAGAATCCCTTGTTTTTGAAAAAATATACCAACAAGAAACATTGGCTGCTGACGTATCCGAAGAGCAAGTCTTAAAAGCCTACAAGGCAGAAAATGAAAAAGTCCAGATCGACTATCTGGTCTTTCCTTTTGCCAATTATACAAAAGACGTTGTGCTCTCTGATGAAAGCCTGCGCACCTATTATGATCAAAACCAAGCGATCTTTCGCTTGCCCCCTACCATCAACATCAGCTATTGTTCTCTGGAATATCCTGTGGATGCTTCAAGTGAAATAAAAGAAAAGCTCGCGCTAACCGCGCAAGAGATCACCAAAGACATTGAAACAAACAAGCTCACCTTAAAACAACTATCTGAAAAATATCAATTACCTGTAAAGGAAAGTGGATTTTTTAGCGCTGAGGCTCCAAATCTCGATCTTGGCTGGCCGTTAGAGGTCTTTCAAAAAGCACTTGGCCTCAAAAAAGGTGAATTAAAGACCGCGGAAAGCACAACCAAAGGATTTTATATTCTTGAGCTTAAAGAAAACCAGGGTGAACGTCTTTTAAGTTTTGAGGAAGCTAAAGATAAGGCAAAAGAAGTTTTGTTAAAAATGGAATCGAAAAAGATTGCCAACGAAAAAGCAAGGCAAGCCCTTGATCAGATCCGCCAGGAACTTATCAACAATCCTAAAGAAAGCTTTGATGCTATTGCTAAAAAAGTAAATGCTAAAATGGAAAAAACGCCAGAATTTAATCGGGCACAATACTTGCCCGGGGTGGGGCCTTCGGCTCAATTTCACCAAGCAGCCTTTAGCCTGACAAAAGAAAAACCTTTAAGTGATCCCGTGGAAATTAACAGCGGAGTTGCCCTTCTTTACCTGGGAACCTTCATTGAAGCAGATCAGGAAAAGTTTACAAAAGATAAAGATTTTCTTAAAGAGCGTCTCATCGCAAAACTTCGCGATCAAGCCTTCGGCAATTTTATGGCGCAACTTCGACAAAAGGCTGAGCTCGTGGATAATATCAAAAAGTCTCAGCAAGAGCCGACACCCAATTAATTGCCAACAAGAATTTTCTGATAGTCTTCAGGCAGGAGATGCTTAACGCTTTTGACGATCCCCTCTTTATTGATCAAGAAAAAGGTCGGAACTCCAACAAGAGAATAGTCATTGGAGACAGAAGTGTCTTCATCAAGAAAAACATCTAGCGTAACCTTACGCTCTTCGATGTACTCTTTCACTTGAGCCTTGGGTTCTCCTACATCAATGAGAATAATTTTAATTCCCTGGCTTTGAATGTCTTTGGCTTGCGTATCAAGATCTTCGAGGGCTGTACGGCAATGCGGACACCACGTTGCCCAGAAAAAAAGGATCGCAGCTTGACCCTGACGATATTCATCTAAACTCACGGTCTTCTTAGCAAGAGTTGAAAGAGAGAAGCTTGGAGCTGGTTTTCCCTCCAAAGGATTGCCAAGCATAAAAAGCTGAGCCCGGCTTCGCGAAAGCCCAAACACAAGCAAAAAAAGAAGCACAACTAAAACAACGCGTCCAACAATTTTCATGACCCCATCCTCCTTAGTTCTTGCATGAAGCCTCTAGCCATTTAAGATATGTTCGCTCACCTTCAACGATCGGCAAGGCAATAATTTCGGGTGTCTGGTAGCTATGAAGACTTTTAACGGTTTTAACAACTCTTTTGAAACAACTCTTTTTTGTTTTAACGATCACAAGCGCTTCTGACGCAGAATCAACCTTGCCCTGCCACCAAAAAAGGGATTGAACTCCTGAAACAATATTGGCGCAAGCAATGAGATGCTCGCTCACAAGCGCTTGGCTGATCTTTTTCGCTTGCGCGACATTTTTTGTTGTAATGAAAATAACAATGTTCATTTCTTAAATCTCTGTTTAGCGTTGGGTTATTCTAGCTCAAAGGGAAGCTTTGGCAAGATGATTTCTAACTTTCTTAATTTTTTAACATCATCACGGACAGCATGCGGCCTGAACGCTCTTGATCCCTTCGGTGAGAAAAACATCTCTTCGCGCAGAACGTACATGTCTTCGCGTCAAAAAAATTCTTCGAAAGAATCCCTAGCGACAAAAGTTGATGCTTGTTGGCCAAAGCCAAATCAAAATAAAGCTTACCATCTCTACGCTTTGTTTCCTTGGGAAAGATCTTCAAGAATTCTTCTGTCACTTCATAACAACAAAAACGTAACCCGGGGCCAAAAACAACCCTTACGTCCTGGAGCCGTGTCTTAAATTTACTTTTCATTTTCTTCAACGTCTCTTGAACAATGCGCTTTTTCGTCGAACGCCAACCCGCATGCGTAATGCCAATAACCTTTTGCTTGGGATCATACATAAAAACAGGAAGGCAATCGGCCGTGCGGATCGCGATCGGCACATCACGCTCTTTTGTCACGATCCCATCAGCTTGAATAATCGCATTACTCTCCTTATAAAGCTTGGCTGTCGCAACAACGATCTTGTTCCCATGGACTTGGCGAATATTAAAAACCTTAGAGCATGATAACTGCACTTGCTGGTTAAGCAAGGCTCGCTGAGATGAGCTTAAGAATGGCGCACTGGTCGATAGGGAAAAATCCATAGAGGCATCTGTAGTGAACGCCAAAATGTCCTTTCCAAGAAAAGGAGTAAAATCAAAAATATGACTTTTAAGATAATCTCGATATGGCATAGGCTTTAAAAAGATTTATCCGGAAGACGAAAGATGTTTATCTTCAGAAAGGCTCATCCCCTGGCCTGTTTTCAACTCTTGGATCTTGCGAATTTTTGTATCAAGCTCTTTAAAGCTTGTACTTTGAATTTCATAATATTTTGTTGAGGCTGCCGCAATTTTAGCTTCAAGTTCAAGAAAGCGTTCTTTAAATTTATTATACGTTTGCGAAAACAATTCAACCGCCTTAACGATTTCCTTGGTCGCCTTTTCATAATGAAAGCTCTCAAAGGCCTGTCGAATAATGCCTAGCGTCGCATAAAGCGTAAACGGCGAGCATAAGATCACTTTTTGCTTAAGCGCCATGTCCATGATCCCAGGGTCGGCTTCCTGAATAAAACCAAAAACCTGTTCATTGGGGATAAACAACATCACAAAATCCAATGTTCCATCCGCCGGACTAATATATTCCCGGCCTTGAATTTCCTTAATGCGGTTTTTAACATCAATTAAAAATTGCTTTAAAAACATGTCCTTCTGGGCTGTTTCGGCGGCATTGACCATCTGAAGATAATTGTTTAAAGGAAACTTCACATCCATATTAACCGTATGTTTATCTGGCAAAAGAAACGTGTAGTCGGGCTTGGACCCAGACTCGCCTTGTTTCTGTTTGCGGTAATTAATTCCTTCTTTCAGGCCGCAGAGTTGAATAATGTCTTCGGCCATGCGTTCGCCCCATTCGCCGCGTTTTTTCACATTGCCCAAAATACTCGTTAAATGATTTGTTGTATCTTGAAGCCTGGCGGTCTCAGTTGAGGCGCGCTTAAGTTCATTAGCCAAATTGCCATATTTTTCCGTTCGGTCTTTTTCAAAATCACGGACAATTTTTTCATATCGCGCAAGATCATCTTTGAGGCTCTTGACAGAATTTTCAACGGCCTGGCGCTGCTGGTTGAGCTCGCCGGTCGCTTTTTCCTGCATTTGGCCTCGAGAAAACTCAAACTCCTGGCGAACTTCCTTGCGGACGATCTCTTTTAAATAGAAAATAGCCACACCGAAAAAAAGACCAAAGACTAAGATGCCGCCTAAAAAAACCCACACAGAAATATTCATTTTTACTTAAACCTTATCTTCTTTATTGATAACTTTTTGATTCTCGTGAACTGTTTTTAAGGCCTGCCAATCCCCTTCGATCTTGCCAATAATATTGACCGTGCTTGCCGGACGGATTTCCCCAGGCTTGCTCACAGGGGTTGGGCCAAAAAAGATACAAAAACATTGTCCTTCGGGCCAATAACCTAAATCACCTATTTCAACCGTCTCTGCCGAAAATCCTTTTTCGATCTTTGCCTTCACGGGAATTTGAAAATAAACCTCATCGCCCCAAGTG
>JBAYLJ010000108.1:0-4706 GCA_041664145.1 Candidatus Omnitrophota bacterium
GGAGAAGCCATCGGGACAACCGTTAAATAAATTGGGGGTGGGTATGGTTGTAAAAGATATTGTTCGAGAAACAGAAACAAGAATGAAGAAGGCCATTGAATCTGTCGCACGAGAATTTTCTGAAGTGCGAACAGGGCGTGCTCATCCAGGCTTGATTGAAGGGCTTCATGTGGACTATTATGGGACGCCAACGATGATTAAGCAGATTGCTTCGATTTCTGTTCCGGACGCACGAACGGTTGTGATTCAGCCTTGGGATGTCTCAGCGGTTCCTATGATCGAACAGGCGATTAATAATTCAAAGCTTGGCATTATGCCTTCTAATGATGGCAAAGTGCTTCGTTTAAGCGTTCCGCAGCTTTCCAAAGATCGACGTGAAGAACTAAAAAAAGTTGTTCATGATATGGCGGAAAAAGGACGCGTGTCATTACGGTCAATTCGTCGAGAAGGCAATGAAAAGATCAAGAAAATGGAACAAGACAAGCAGGCCTCCAAGGATGATAGTTTTTCTGGACAAGAAGCGATTCAGAAAATAACAGATAAATATATTAAAGAAATCGACGATATCTTGACGGCGAAAAATAAAGAGCTCGTTGATTATGGCATGTAAAGAAAAAGGTTCTTTGAAAGCTTGACCCACTAGCTCATCTGGTAGAGCACAGCCCTTTTAAGGCTGGTGTACCGCGTTCGAGTCGCGGGTGGGTCACCATTTGGGTGAGGGCACAAGTCCCTCGCCCCCTTTTAACATAAAATGGACCATGATTTTTTAAAGGGTGGATACGGGCGGATGGCGGAATTGGTATACGCGCTAGTCTTAGGAACTAGTGGGGCAACCCGTGGAGGTTCAAGTCCTCTTCCGCCCATTATGTTGAAGGGATGAACGTATTCTTTGTCTGCGGCGGTAGTTCAGCTGGTAGAATGCCACCTTGCCAAGGTGGATGTCATGGGTTCGAACCCCATCCGCCGCTTTTTTTTGAACACACGAAACAATCCTGAGGAAAATCTTTAGGAGAGTTTTTCGATTTTAAGGAGGATGTAATGAAATTAGCTGATTTTTTGTGTAAGAAGGCGATTACGGTTGAATTGCAGGGAACAACAAAAAAAGAAATTATTCAAGAATTGATCGGGCTTCTTGCCGATGGCGAAGTTATTGACAAGAAAAACAAAAACAAGATTTTTGATGTCATTATGGCTCGAGAACAATTGGGTTCAACAGCGATTGGCCAAGGGGTTGCTATTCCCCATGCAAAGTTTGAAGGCATTGATAAGCTCACGGCCAGTTTAGGGATTAGCAAGCGTGGCGTTGATTTTGATTCTCTAGATGGCGAGCCTGCCTACATTTTTTTTCTTCTCGTTGCACCTATGGATTCCGCGGGACCTCATTTAAAGGCTCTTGCGCGAATCTCCCGTCTCTTAAAAGATAAGTTCTTCCGTGATAGCCTCAGAGCTTCCGAGAACGCTAAGGCAGTTTTAAAGTTGATTGCATTAGAAGACGAGCGAATCGGCTAAGAAAAGGTTTTCAGAATAACCGGTTCGTCAAATATAAATTTTCATCAAATCATATGCGCGGCGATAATCCTTCTTCTATCTTAAATAACGTTGTCAAATGGTTCTATCCAGGCATGCGTATTAAGCGCTGGTTTTTGACGACGATTTTAGGTATTTTTATTGTTTCGCTGGGTGTTATTTTTGCGGTTTCTCCGTATACCTTGGTGACTGTTTTTGGCTTTGTGATTATTTTTTGCGGCATCGTGCTTGTGGTTTTAGGGATCATGAAGATGATCGTTTCTTTGATCACCCTTTTTCTCCCTGAGCGTGAGCGTGATCTGGTGAACATTCTTTATCAGAGGCGTTATTTAGAGCGTGGGCCAAAAGTTGTTGTCATCGGCGGAGGACATGGGCTATCCAATTTGCTCTTTGGGTTAAAAGAATATACGTCAAATTTAACGGCGATTGTTACCGTGGCTGATAGCGGCGGATCTTCGGGTCGTCTACGCGAAGAGTTTAACATTGTGGCTCCTGGAGATATTCGTAATTGCTTAGTGGCCTTAGCCGATGCTCCCGCTTTGATGGGAGAGCTCTTTCAGTTTCGATTTGCTGAAAATTCTGAACTTAAGGGTCATAGTTTTGGCAATCTTCTTTTAACTGTTATGGTTCAGCTCAATAATGGGGATTTTGAGAAAGCGGTTAAAGAGGCAAGCAAAGTTTTGGCGATTCGGGGAAAAGTTGTCCCTTCAACCATCAACAATGTTCACTTAGTCGCTGAGTATACTGATGGTTCGCGTACAGAGGGTGAGGCCAAGATTCCTAGACAAGATAAGCGAATCGCTCGTCTTTATTTAACCCCGGAAAATACGCAACCCACTCAAGATGCGCTAGATGCTATCGAGAATGCGGACATTGTTATTTTGGGCCCAGGGAGTCTTTATACGAGCATTATTTCTAATTTGGTCATCAAGGGAATGACGAAGGCGCTTGAGGAAACAAATGCCTACAAGATTTATATTTGTAATGTCATGACTCAGCCTGGAGAGACGGATGAGTATAGCGCAAGCGATCATGTGAAGGCGATCTTTAAACACACGTCAACGCGTACCGTTGATGCGTGTCTTCTTAATAATGCCTTAGTTCCTGATGATGCGCTGCAGCGGTATCGTCAGGAGAATTCGCATCCGGTCATTCCGAATGTTGAGGATATTAAAAGTTTTGGATGCAAGGTGGTTGCTGCGGATTTACTAGGCGTTAATGATTATGTTCGTCATGATGCAAAAAAATTGACCAAGGCCTTGATCGGCCTTATTGAGCAGCAACGTTTTATCAAGCGTTAAAAAAAGGGTTTATGTTAAAGATTGAAAAAGAAGTTGTTATTAAAAGCGAGCAAGGTCTCCATGCGAGGCCGGCTGCTTTGTTCGTTCAGCTTGCCAATAAATTTGATTGTGAAATTGTTGTCCGCAAAGGAAAAGATGTGGTCAACGGTAAGTCGATCATGGGGATCTTGATGCTTGCTGCTGAAAAGGGGAGCACCTTAATGGTGTGCGCAGAGGGGCAAGACGCGGAAAAAGCCGTAGAGGAATTAACACAATTTTTAGTTAATAGCAGCAGCTAGAACTTATGACAATGAAAACAAAAAAGAAAGAAGTCATCTTAGTCGGTATTCCGGCAGCCCCTGGCGTTGCCTCAGGACCTGTCTTTATTTTAGATAAGCAAGATTTTTTTATTTCACCTCGCACGATCCTTGATAAAGAAATTCCTATTGAAATCGCTCGTTTTGAAGAAGCGCTCATTAAGACCCGAGAAGAAATCCTTAATATTCAATCACGTATTTCCAAGGATATGGGCGTGCGTCATGCACAGATCTTTGATGCCCATTTGTTAGTTCTTGAAGATCGTACCATTATTCAAGAGGTGATCAAGAGCGTTAAAAAAGATAAAGTGTGCGTTGAGCATATTTTTTCTCAGGTGATGAGAAAATATATTAAGGTTTTCGCTGGCATTAAAGATGAGTATCTTCGTGATCGCAGCGGGGATATTAACGATGTCAGCAAGCGTGTCTTGAAAAATTTGATGGAAGAGACCAAGCTTCATGATTTAGAAGGCTTGAATGAAGAGACGATCGTCATTGCGCATGATTTTTCTCCCTCAGATACCGTAGGGATGTATAACAAAAAGATTCTGGCCTTTGCGACAGATGTTGGTGGCCGAACCTCGCATACGGCTATTATGGCTAAGTCCTTAGGGATCCCGGCGGTGGTTGGCCTTAAGGAAGCAACGCTTCATGTTCATAATCAGGATTATGTCATCGTTGATGGCCGCAAGGGATTTCTGATCATTGATCCCTCGGACAAGACCAAAGAAAAATATAATATTGAAAAGAACAAGATTGCCGCCTCGAGATCTCGCTTTGATGATATTAAAGATTTGGCCGCAGAAACGAAAGATGGCCGGCGCATTACGCTGATGGCTAACCTAGAGCTCCCTGAGGAGATCCCGATTGTTTTAAAGCAAAATTGTGATGGCGTGGGGTTGTATCGTACAGAATATTTATTTATGAATCGAGCGGATTTACCTTCAGAGGAAGAACAGTTTAACGCTTATCGTTATGTCGCAGAGAAAATGGCGCCGCATCCTGTGGTCATTCGCACCCTTGATCTAGGTGGCGATAAATTTGCTTCCAGCGTTCAGGTTCCTAAAGAAATGCAGTCTTTTTTAGGATGGCGGGCGATACGTTTTTGTCTTGGCCGGCCTGATATTTTTAAAGCGCAGCTGAGGGCTATTTTAAGGGCTTCTGTGTACGGTAATCTCAAAATGATGTATCCGATGATATCAGGTGTAGGTGAATTTCGTGAAGCCAATACCATTCTTCATGAAGCAAAAAATAGCTTAAAGAAAGATAAAATTCTTTTTAAAGGCAATATGCCCGTGGGTGTCATGATCGAAGTTCCTTCCGCAGCTGTTACGGCAGATTTATTGGCCAAGGAGGCAAGTTTTTTCAGTATAGGCACCAACGATCTTATTCAGTATACGTTGGCGGTTGATCGCACCAGCGAACAGACAGCTAATCTTTATCAGCCGGCCCACCCGTCGGTTTTGCGTCTTATTAAGCAAACGATCGACTCAGGTCATCAGGCCGGTATTCACGTCGGGCTTTGCGGAGAAATGGCAAGTGAGCCTATTTTTGCTCTTCTTCTTTTAGGTTTAGGATTAGA
>JBAYLJ010000109.1:0-4677 GCA_041664145.1 Candidatus Omnitrophota bacterium
AGTTTCAAGCAGAGCAGCTTTCTTATCAAGCAAGTAATCCATATAATGATGGAGGGTCTGGCGGATTAGGTGGAGCAATGGCTTCTGGTCTTGCGGCAGGATTGAAAAGAGGGAGTAAGTTTAATGAAATTTATAGTAGGTGTATGGAATCTAAAGGATATTACTTCGTACTTGATAAAAGATAAATTGAGAAAGAAATTTGATAAATAGGAGAGAGCTATGAAAAAATTATTATTTGCTATTTGTTGTATTTGTTTATTTCTTATAACAATATTATTATCTTATCAAATTGTCTATATTCCCTGGAAAAAGGAGGCGGATATTCAGAAAAGTAAGGAATTAGAAAGAAAGTTTAGAGCTTGTGTATGGGAGAGATTAGAAGATAGAGTAAGCCGGAAAGTGGGATTCTTGGGGGAAACTAGAGAAAAGGATAAGGCTATAACAGAAGAAGTGTGCGATGGATGTATGACGAAGGTTGGGATTATGCCTTCAGAAGAGGTATATGACTTATACTTTAGCATTAGAGATGAATTTCGGGAAGATGTGCGCGTCCGGATACTGGAAGCATACTATTAATTGTGAGCCTGCCGCCAAGAGTCGATCCGCTTTTATGATAGAATGATGGTAACAGAGGGGGTAGAAAATAGAATGTCCGCCCTAAGACGACCGGACACGATTAATTGATTATATATCAATTAGTTAAGCAAGCTTTTGCCTTAAAAGACCGGACAAATAGGACAAATTTCCCAAAGGAATAGTATCTCTCAATAGCCAAATTTTCTTGATAATACTAATATTCCGACTTATAATAAACCCCATACGTAGCGAGATGTATCCTTGTACCGATATGGACAAGGGCTACCAAAATTTTTTCTCGTTTGAATTTGAAATGAGAAATTTGATCGATTTAACTATTTTAAGTCTATTTCTTCTGAATCAGGGGGCTGATAGCTTAAAAGCTGTGTAGCCGATTGACGTTATAATGTTGATCATGTCTTTGAATCCACCCAGAAGTAAGGTTTTTAATAGCGGCGTGGATGTAACAGCTAGATTTTCTTGATAATTCCCATATTTCAACTTATAATGACCCCTGTTGATAAATAGATGCTTCCTTGTGCTATACGAACAAGGGCTGCTAAATTTTATAACTCAGAGTCATGACCTTGAACCCTTCACCTTTGAAGGGCACCCAGACCTGCCCAGGGGCCATGAATATACTTATTCAGTTTGAGAAAATCCCTCTTTTTTTTAGAAAACCAGAAACGATTGTTTGCTGCAAAAATCCTTTGAAGCTTCCAGAGGCCTTTCGCCAGATGGAGAAATTGTCAGCCGAGGGATTTTATCTGGCAGGTTTTTTTTCTTATGAGGCAGGATATTGTTTTGAGAAAAGCCTGCATCAAGACAAAGAATACGCCTTTCCGCTTTTGCTTATGGGTGCTTATCGTAGGCCAGAGCCTTCTTCTTTTAAAGTGTCACCAGCGGCGGAATTTTGCGTTAAAGATTTTTTATTAAATACCTCAAGGAGCGATTACGAGGTAAAGATCAATCGTATTCGTGATCATATTGCCCGCGGAGATGTTTATCAAATTACGTATTGTATTAAGCTTCGTTTTTCTTTTTCTGGTGATGCGCAAAAGCTTTATGCGCAGCTGCTGCAACGACAGCCTGTCCCGTATCCAGCTTATCTTGAAACAGAAGAATATAAGATCCTGTCTCTTTCTCCGGAGCGATTTATGAGAAAAAGAAACCATCGCCTTGTCGTTGAACCCATGAAGGGAACTTGGCCTCGAGGCAGCCATTTTCTTTCTGATACAGCTGCAAGAATACGTTTTAGCCATGATAAAAAGAATCGGGCTGAAAATGTGATGATCGCGGATTTGTTGAGAAATGATTTGGGCAGAATAGGAAGCAATATCAAGGCGCCCAAGCTTTTTACAGTGACTCCATATAAAACGCTTTATCAAATGACATCAACGGTGACGGGTGTTCTTTCGAAAGAAAAGTCATTTTTTGATATTTTTGCTGCACTTTTTCCATCAGGATCTGTGACGGGAGCTCCTAAAATTCGCGCGATGAATATTATCCGAGAACTCGAGGCTGAAGAGCGAAAAATTTATACAGGCGCCATAGGCTACATTACTCCTAGCCGTGATTTTTATTTTAATATCCCGATTCGAACCTTGCTTATTCAAGGCCATGGTGGTGAAATGGGTGTCGGAGGCGGCATTGTTTGGGATTCAACACCGCAAGGAGAGTGGGAGGAAGGGTTGCTCAAGGCAAGATTTCTTACAGATTTTTCATCTAATGGATTTTTTAGCTAGAGAGTAAAATAAAGAGATTAAAAGGGAACAGCAATCTTAAAAAAAGACAGAAGATAAAACAAGAAGCGCAAAACAGGCTACGAAGAATCCGAAATTAACTTTTGAAGCGATCTTAAAAAGTAAATTAATGGAAAATAATCCCACCACGAAAGAGACAGCAAGGCTGACAAGATTTTCAGGGGAGAATTGTGCCTTGCGCAGGTTGAAAATAATATTTCCGGCAAAGATGATGGGTAGACTCATTAAAAAACTTAGCCGCAGGGCAACGGTTTTATCAAATCCTTTGATGAGAAGGCAGGCAATCGTTGTTCCGGAGCGTGATAGCCCTGGTAGAGCGGCGAAACCTTGAATGATCCCTAGGGCGACCCCATCTGCGGGTCTTAAAGCTTTTGCATCTTTTTTTCCTTCCTCTTGAGAACGAAGCTGAAGCGCTGCGGTAATGAGCAAAAGAATGGAAACAAGAATGGTAACGATCTTCCCGGAGTCTTGAAAATATGTAGAAAAATGTTTCATGCCAAACATCACAGCAACCCCCAGAAGGCCGCTGATGATCGTTGTTAGGAAAAGAAAAAGGAAGGTCTTTTTTGTTTCCGTATCGGATCGTTTAAAAGAAAAGATCGCTTTGATGAGCCCTGCGATCTCTTTTCGAAAATAAACCAAGGCTGCAAAAAAGGTGCCTAAGTGCAAAAATAGTGATTGGAGGATGAGCGTTTGGATATCAAGGGAGGAATGAAAAAGCTTGACCTTGGCTAAGACAAACATCCCCTCTGAGCTCACAGGGATCCATTCGGTAATTCCTTGGATTATTCCTAAAACAACGGCTTCGATCATTTTTTCCTCAGCTGGTAAGTTTAATTTTTATCATCATAACATAAAACTAAATTTGTGGTTTAAGAATTAAAATAAAATTTAACATCATGTTACTTTGCTATCTCCTGTGATATAATTTTTTTTGAAGTTTCATGATCGGAATCATTATTCATAAGGGCGTTATGTTTTTTTCGAAGCAAAAAGTTTATTTACTGATCTCGCTCACTTTCCTTCTTTTACTTTCTTTGGATGTTAAGAGCTGGGCAGCAAAGAAGGCGATCAGCCGCGTGAAGATTTCAGCGCGGTCTGTTATTTTTTCCAATAGCACGAAGACCAAGCGCCTTTATGGCAAGAATATCCACACCCGTGTTCCTCCCGCAAGCACTGTCAAAGTTCTTACAGCTCTTCTTGTCCTTGAGAGGCTTTCGCTGGACAAGATTGTGTCTGTGAGCAGTCATGCGCTTTATCCTCAGCCAAGCAAGATCCATGTTAAGGCCGGGGAACAATATGATGTCAAAAGTCTTCTTTATGCGGTTTTGCTTAATTCGGCTAATGATGCTGCGGTTGTCTTGGCGGAGGCAGTTGCTGGCTCTGAAAAGCAGTTTGTTGCTTTGATGAATAAAAGAGCAAAAGAGCTTGGATGCAAGAATACAAAGGTTGTTAACGCCCATGGGTTACCGCATGCGGCACCGCAATACACAACTGCCTACGACATGTATCTTATTTTCCGTGAAGTCTTAAAATATCCTTTTTTTCGGCAGGCCATTGCGTATCAGCGTAAGAATATTTATTCTCAGGCGGGGCGAAAGATCATGTTAACAAGTCATAATGATATCCTGTTCTCCAAGTGGAAGCAAAAGCTTTATGGTAAAACCGGATATACCCGCTCTGCCAAAGCTTGTTTCGTAGGATATACAAAAAAAGGCGAAGATGACTTGATCATCGCTATTTTTGGCTGTCAAAGCGGACGCCGCTGGAAAGAAATCAAATATATCGTGTCATCCTATGGGGGTCTTAGCCTGTAGAGCGATAGTTTGTTCTTGGTTTTTTGCTTTTTTTGTCCGCCTTTTTTGTCAGAACAAATTCGGTTTACAAACCTACGTTTATTCTATCGGGTAGGCTTCGCCTCATTAAAATCGTTTGCTAAAAATCCATTTATAAGCTAAAATCGTTTCTCTAAATGGAGGAAAAATAGTATGAAGCAAGGACTTTCTTTCTTGATCGTTGTTGTGATGATGCTTATTTTTGGGATCATTTTCTTTCTTAAGCTGGATGCATGGGAAAAGAGAGTTAAGGCCGAGGTCCTTTCTTTGGCAAGTCAAGCTTGCCAGCAGGCTTTTACGAATCAGGTTGAATAATATTTGGTGAATTTTTTCAAGGAGTTTGTATGACAAAAAAGATCTTTATTGTTTGGGCATGCGCAGCTTTTATTTTTGTGTTGGTAGGGATCAAGATGAGAGAGTATAAAACAGATTTTCTTTTTAAAAGCAGTCTTTTGCAAAAATTAACGATGATCGAGCAAAAGCAAGATGCTATCCTTGGTCAA
>JBAYLJ010000110.1:0-4661 GCA_041664145.1 Candidatus Omnitrophota bacterium
ATCTTGCCTTCAATGCCGCGAGACCCAAACCCTCCGGGGATCAAAATACCATCCGAACCTTCCAAATATTTTTTGGCGTTATCTTTTTCAATATCTTCAGAATCAACCTTATTGATAATGACCCTGGTATTATTGGCAATGCCGCCGTGGACCAAAGATTCATAAATGGATTTGTACGCGTCAGGAAGCATAATATATTTACCGACAACGCTGATCTTGATTTCATCTTGCGGATTTTTTAAACGATTGATCACAAAATCTTCCCATTTGTGCAAATCCCCCTCAGGCCTTGAAATATTAAGCTTGCGCAAAATAAGATCATCGAGCCCTTGTTTTTTATAAAGAAGCGGCACTTCATAAATATATTTCACATCAATGGCTTCGATAACCGCCTCGCGGTCAACACTGCAAAACAAGGCAATCTTTTCTTTATGCTCTTTAGTAATTGTTTTTTCTGTACGGCACAACAGGATATCCGGTGTGATCCCGATCTCGCGTAAACGCCCGACGCTGTGTTGTGTCGGTTTTGTTTTATATTCTCCAGCGGATCGAAGAAAGGGCAAAAGGGTCAAATGAATAAAAATACAATACCCGGTCCCCAACTCCCAGCGCATTTGGCGAATCGCTTCTAAGAAAGGTAAACTTTCAATATCGCCAACCGTGCCTCCGATCTCGACAATGGTCACATCCACATCTTGCTGCTTCGCAACTTTGCGAATACCATTTTTAATTTCATCAGTAATATGAGGAATGATCTGAACGGTTTTCCCTAAATATTCGCCTTTGCGTTCCTTGGTGATCACCGAATAATACACTTTGCCCGTTGTGATATTGCTATCCTTGCCCACCTTGGCATTGGTAAAGCGCTCATAATGGCCTAAGTCCAAATCCGTTTCGGCCCCGTCGTCGGTCACATACACTTCTCCGTGCTGAAAAGGATTCATGGTGCCGGGATCGACATTCAGATAGGGATCGCACTTCATGGTGGTGGTGGTGAGCCCTCGGGCTTCCAGCAGTTTGCCGATGGATGCCGAGGCAAGGCCTTTACCGAGACTGGAAACAACTCCGCCTGTAACAAAAATGAACTTGCTCATGTTTTTACTCCAGACCGTCCAAAGACGTTTTAAATATTATAAAACAAAAAAATGGTTATGATACAAAAAGCTTTATTTATGTTCCGGTTTCTAATAAATATTTATTAGCATTTTGAGGGATCATTTCTGGATAATCCCCGTCAAAACAGGCATGGCAGAACTGGCCACCATCGCGCATCACAGAAAGCATCCCCTCTAGGCTTAAATATTCCAAAGAATCCGCCCGAATAAATTCAGCGACCTCTTTCAAGCTTTTTGTCGATGCAATAAGCTCAGCCTTGCTAGGAAAATCAATGCCGTAAAAACAAGGGTATCGAATGGGCGGACAGCTCACGCGAAAATGGATCTCTTTGGCCCCTGCTTTACGCAATTCCTCGACACGGCTTCGGCTTGTCGTGCCTCGCACGATAGAATCCTCAACAACCACAACCTTCTTTCCCTTTAAAACATCACGAATAGGATTAAGCTTTACCCGCACACGAAATTCACGCAAAAACTGAACTGGCTGAATAAAAGTACGCCCAATATAATGATTACGGATCATCGCGATTTCAAGCGGCAATCCTGAGGCTTGCGCATAGCCCAATGCGGCATAATTTCCAGAATCAGGGATGGACATGACAAAATCAGCCTTGACTGGATGTTCTTTCGCAAGCTGCGCCCCTAATCTTTTCCGCACAAGATAAACATTGTCATTAAAGATATGGCTGTCAGGCCTTGCAAAATAAATATTTTCAAAAATGCACTGACTTTTTTTCTCTTTGCCCTGCTCCACAAAAAATAACGACTCAACTTTGCCATCCTTGATCAAAACAATTTCCCCTGGCTCTATCTCGCGGATAAATTCTGCGCCGATCAGATCAAAGGCACAAGTTTCACTCGCCAAAACATACGCCTCATCTTTTTTGCCTAAGCAAAGCGGCCGAAACCCAAAAGAATCGCGTGCGGCTATCAAAACATCTTCCACTAAACAAATAATGGAAAAAGCTCCTCGAAGCTGTTTTAGCGCATGCGCCATCCAATTCTTTAGATCACCATTCTTCGTTTTTGCTAGCAAGTGAACAATGGCCTCAGAATCCATACTTGTTTGAAAAATAGATCCTGCATCTTCAAGCTCTTTATGCAATTCTTCTGTGTTGGTCAAATTTCCATTATGCGCTATAGCAATAGGACGCCCTTTATGTGTTGCTAAAAAAGGTTGTGTATTTTTAGCGCTGCTAGACCCTGTTGTTGAATAACGTGTGTGTGCAACAGCGAAGGAGCCGTGCAGCTGAGAGAGCGTCTTCTCATGAAAAAAATCAGCCACCAAACCTGTTGATTTTTCCGCGTAAATTTTCTTTCCGTCATAAGAGACGATCCCGCAAGCCTCTTCCCCTCGATGCTGAAGGGCATAAAGGCCAAGAAAAGCAAGCTTAGCTGCTTCTGGATGATTTGAAATGCCTACGATCCCGCACATGATGACTCCCCTCTTTTTTTCTGATAATAGTCCTGTAAAGATTGCACAACAAATTCCTGCTCACGGCTCGCCTCAATACCGTTAACGGCAGCCCAAGCCCCTTGGATTGTTGTGATGCAAGGAATCCCTTGCAAATTAGCTGTTGAACGTAAAACGCGCATATCTGTTTGACTCTTTTGCCCAGAAGGCGTGTTAATGATCAGCTGAATATCGTTTCGCTTGATCATCTCAATTAATTTATTTCTCCCCTCGCCCACTTTATCCACAACTTCACTCTTAACCCCATTAGCCTTGAGTGTCCGCGCTGTTCCTTTAGTCGAGATAAGATGAAAACCCATATCAAAAAGCTTCTTCGCTAAAAAAGCAACATTGCGCTTATCCTGATCGTTTACGCTTAAAAAAACTTTTCCTTTTTTCGGAAGCGCTTGATTCGCGGATATTTGCGATTTGGCAAAAGCTGCCCCAAAAGTAAAATCAATTCCCATAACTTCGCCTGTTGATTTCATCTCAGGACCTAAGACAATATCAACGCCTGAAAAACGAGAAAACGGTAAGACCGACTCCTTGACGGAGATATGCTCAAGGGTTTCAATGTCAACAAATTGAAAATCACCGATTTTCTTACCTACCATGATTTGCGCAGCAATCTTTGCCAAAGCAACACCCGTGGCCTTACTGACAAACGGAACAGTCCTTGAGGCGCGAGGATTAACCTCCAGGACATAAATACATTCACCCTTGATCGCAAACTGAATATTTAAAAGCCCAACGACATGAAGCCCTTTGGCAATAGCACACGTTTGTTTTTTAATTTGATCGATAATGCCTTGGCTCAATGTATGCGGCGGCAAAACACACGCCGAATCGCCCGAATGAATACCCGCATTTTCAATATGTTCCATAATGCCCGCAACGACGGCGTCTTGTCCATCAGACAATGCATCCACATCGACTTCGATCGCATCTTCCAAGAACTCATCGATCAAAATAGGATGGCCCTCGGAAACTTCCTTGGCCTCTTCAATAAAAGAGAGGAGAGATTTTTCATCATAAACGATGCGCATCGCCCGTCCACCCAAAACATAAGAAGGCCGCGCAAGAACAGGATAGCCAACTTTTTTAGCGACAGCGACTGCTTCACTTACGGATAAGGCAGAACCATTAGCTGGCTGCATTAAATTTAATTTTGTTATAAAGGCAGAAAACTTTTCGCGATTTTCTGCGAGGTCAATCGACTCCACGGTTGTCCCGATAATAGGCACTCCTGCGTCGCGAAGTCTACGCGCCAGGTTAAGAGGCGTCTGTCCCCCAAACTGCACAATCACACCATCGGGCTTCTCGATCTCAACAATGTTCATGACGTCTTCAAAGGTAAGCGGTTCAAAATAAAGACGGTCCGAAGTGTCATAATCTGTAGAAACCGTTTCAGGATTCGAGTTAACCATAATAGTCTCACAACCCATTTCTTTTAAGGCAAACGAGGCATGGCAGCAGCAATAATCAAACTCAATGCCTTGGCCAATACGATTGGGCCCTCCTCCTAAGATCATGATCTTCTTTTTACCGCTGGCAGGCTGCCCCTTAGAAACACCACCTTCATTTTCATCTTCATATGTTGAATAATAATAAGGCGTATAGGCTTCAAACTCAGCCGCACAGGTATCCACAAGTTTAAACACAGGGATAACTCCTTGTTCCATTCTTATCCGACGAACGCTAGCCTCATCACTATCAATAATCTTGGCAATTTGCATATCACTAAACCCAAGCTGTTTCGCTTGTTTTAGAATTTCTTTGCTGAGTACGCATTGTTTTAGAAAATCGCTCTTAAGTATTGTTTCAAAATCCACAATCTCTTTGATGTTGGCAATAAACCATGGATCGATCTTGCTAAGCTCATGAATCTTCTCAGCGCTAAATCCTTTTTGGAGAGCATATTTAACATAAAAAATGCGTGAGGCATTTGGCTCGATCAAACGTTGTTCAATTTTCTCGTCAGAAATCTCTTGATAATCAATTTTGTTATCCAATCCCACATGGCCTATTTCAAGGCCACGCAACCCTTTTTGCAAAGACTCCTTAAAAGTTCGTCCAATGGCCATGGTTTCGCC
>JBAYLJ010000111.1:0-4632 GCA_041664145.1 Candidatus Omnitrophota bacterium
AGAGGTTCGACCCCTCTCAGGCGCGTTTTTCTTTGAAAGCTAGAGGAGACGCGCATACTTTCCGCTTCTTGAAGGTGATTGATCTGCGGAAAGCGGAACGAGGCGCGTTTTAATTTTATGTCAAGACCATTAAGCCCAGCACTATCTGCAACCCCTGAAGATTTTTCTTTCATGCAAGAAGCCATCCGTCAGGCCAAACTTGCAGCTGAAAAAGACGAGGTTCCTGTTGGGGCGATTATTGTTCACAATAAGCGCATTATCGCCAAGGCTCATAATCAAGTTGAAATGCTTCATGACCCCACGGCTCATGCAGAGATCATTGCTATTACCCAGGCGGCCAATACGCTGTCATGCAAATGGTTGAATGACTGTAAAGTCTATGTTACAATCGAGCCTTGCAGCATGTGCGCAGGGGCTTTGGTGCTGGCAAGGATCAAGACGCTTTATTTTGGCGCAAAAGATTTAAAGGCAGGGGCGTGCGGAACGTGTTTAAATATTGCGAATCACAAGTCTTTAAATCACCATTTTGACGTCGTTGAAGGACTTTTGGCAGATGAATGCGCTAAGCTCATGAGTGATTTTTTTAAGAAAAAGAGAAAAGAAGGTGTTTGTCTTAATTAGTTTGATGTAATGTTTTACGCAGAGGGAGCCGTTTTTTTTAAATATGTAAAAGGAGACGGTACAACTCTTTTTCTTTCGTAGAATGATTTTGTAGTACGGAGAGGTGGCGGAGTGGCCGAACGCAGCTGCCTGCTAAGCAGTTGTCCTGGTAACGGGACCTCGGGTTCAAATCCCGACCTCTCCGCCAGTTTTGTCAGTAAAGGCAGATCATTGATCCAAAAAAAAAGAGGTGCAATCATGGATAAGCGACGTTGTCAGCGGTTAAAGATTAAATTACAAGCTACGATTAAAGCCATTGATCAGGAAGCCGGACTTTCCATTGCCACGACGGTTGATTTGAGCGGCTTAGGTTTTCGTATCGCAACGAAGAAAGAGCTGACGGTAGGCCAGGAGATCTCTATCCAGGTTTCCATTGATCATCAGAATATCGACCTGAGGGCAAAAGTCATGTGGATCGAGAAGAATAATCTCTCTCCGGAGAAAGATTCGATCGTGGGAGTTAAGATCCTTGATACCCCAGTGCATGATGAGTCAAAGTTTATTAAATTTTTTGCGAAACAACTTCTTGAATCTTCAAGGCGCAAAGAGAATAATCCTTCATAGTTTTCCTCATCGCTTCACATATCCTCCCAAAAGCAAGAGTTTGCTTTTTTTTTGATAAAGTTGTATCATTGTACTATATTCCCAAGAGCAGCTCAGGCTTCAACTTAAGAAACAATGGAGGCCGTAGTTGATTGTCGGAAATCAAAAATCGTTTCAGTCTCAAATCCATCCTTCCCATGATGATCTCCTTGAGCGCATTTATACTCTTGGAAAAAAAGTTTCCAAAGAAAAGCGTTTCTTAACGCATCAAGTTTCTTCCCACCCTGATTACAAAACAATCGTTGATTTTAGCTATGACTGGGAGATCTTTTATAATATAAAGGGAAAAGTTTTATATGCTAGTCAGGGTATGAAGCGAATGATCGGATACACACCAGAAGAGTATCTTTCCGGAAAAATAACGATGCGTGATTTTATCCATAAGGACGATGGAGGGCAGGCAGAGAAATATTTTAAAAAGGCCAAGCTCGGGCATTCTTTTAATGATGGCGAGCTTAGATTGGTGCATAAAAATAAGGAGACGATCTATGCCTCTATTTCTTGTCAGACTGTCAGGGATGCCTTTCATAAGGTTGTCGGTTTTCGATGCAGTATCCGCAACATGACCCAGCGAAAAAAAATTGAGCTTGAGCACGAATTTTTGAGCTCTGTTGCAGAGCAAGTCTCTGATTCTATCATTGTCACGGACAAGGATTTTAAAATTACCTTTGTCAATAAAGCTACCGAACGGCTTTATGGTTATAGCAAGAAACAACTTTTAGGGAAAACGCCAGGATTCCTCAACGTTGACCCGCTTGCCCTTAATATTCAGAAAGAAATTTATCGTACCGTTCGTTCTGGCAAGGCATGGGTTGGCCGCTACTTGAATCGGAAGAAAGATAAATCGACCTTTATTTGTGAAACAAAGATCTCTTCAGTGAAGAATCGAAAAGGAGAAGTCTACTGCTATTGCGGCCTTCAGCGCGATGTGACGGATAAAGAAGCTATCCGAAAGATTATCCTCGCTGAGCGCGATCTCGGTATTTATTTAAGTACAGTGCATGATCTTAAGGAAGCCTTAAGGTATATCCTAGATCTTGGACTACAGATTGAGGGCATTGATTGTGGAGGGATCTATCTTGTTGACCATAAGAATGATTCTCTTGACTTGATCATTCATAAGGGACTACATCCTTCATTTATTGCAAAGGTTTCCCATTTCACATCGAAAGATCAGGAATTTAAGATCGTGATGAAGAAAAAGCCCCTTTTTGCTTCGTATAAGAGTGCTGTTAAGGATCCTGAGTTGATTCGCAAACAAGAAGAGCTAAGGGCTCTCGCCGTTGTGCCTATTCTTCACGATGGTAAGGTTGTCGCGGCTTTAAATCTTGGTTCGCATTTGCAGGATTTTATTCCACAGAAATCCTGTGATCTTATAGAGACGATCGCCGGAAGAGTTGGTGGGGTCATTTTACGTTTAAATGTTGAGGCTGAAATCAAAAATAATGCCTTCCATGATACTTTAACAAATATTCCCAACCGACTTTTCTTTGTCAATACTCTTATGAAATCCATGAGACGTGCGAAACGAAATAATGCTTACCAATTCGCCGTTCTTTTTTTGGACCTAGATCGTTTTAAAGATATTAATGATGGGTTGGGCCATTTAACGGGTGACAAGGTTATTTTGCAAATAAGTCAGAAACTTCAGTCCTGTCTTCGCGCCAACGATACGATTTCTCGCTTTGGAGGAGATGAATTTACGATCTTACTTGATGGCATTGCTGGCGTGGAAGATGCTATTGATGCGGCCAACCGTATTCAAATTATTCTTTCACAACCTCTTTTAATTGGAGAGCGAGAGTTTTTTGTAACAGGGAGTATAGGGGTTTTAATGTATACCAACAAATATCATTCTCCCGAGGACATGCTTCGCGACGCAGATACAGCAATGTATAAAGCTAAGCTTTTAGGGAGAGCGCGTTATGCGCTTTTTGATGAGCATATGCATACAACGGCGGTTACGCGTATCCATCTGGAGAATGATCTGCGCAAGGCCGTTAATACGGATCAGCTCAAGATTTATTATCAACCGATCGTTTCTTTGGGTTCCGGAGAGATTACTTCGCTTGAGGTGTTATTGCGCTGGCATCATCCACAGAGGGGTATTATCTTTCCAAAGGATTTTATTCCTTTGGCCGAAGAGACAGGCATCATTATTGCTATGACGGAAAAGATCCTTAAAGAAGCGGCAAATCAGATGCGCCTATGGGCTCAGGGTGGTCATCATCTGCGTTTTGCCCTAAATCTTTCGGCGCTTAATCTTTCCCAGCATAATTTGCTTGAACTTATTGAAGAGGCCCTTACGAGCAATCATCTTGAACCTGATTCCATTGAGCTTGAGATCACAGAAACAGCTGCAATGAAAGATTTTGATTTAGCCCTTTTAACGCTGCAACGCCTCAAGGCTGGAGGCAGTCATATTTCTATTGATGATTTTGGCGTAGGGTATGCGCCGTTATTTTATTTAAAACAGTGTCCGGTAAGCAAGATCAAGCTTGATATGACATTTATTAAAGATATTCCCCATGATAAAAGTACGATGGCGATCACAGAGGCCATTATCGCTATGGCGCATATTTTGAATATTCAGGTTGTGGCGGAAGGCGTAGAGACTGTGGAGCAAATGAATTTTTTAAAGAATCAAAAGTGTGATGAAATGCAAGGTTTTCTTTTTAGCCCTGCCGTGCTCCCCGCAGAAATTAATAAATATCTTGAAGAGAAAAAGAATATATCTCATTTATTTCCAATAACTTAGGAAATATAACATTTTGGTAGCGCTTCCTTGAAAAAAATAAATTCTATGCTATACTCTTGATGGTAACAAAGATGCTCTTTAAGAATATTGAAAAGTAAACTACTCGAAAGGGTAGGGCACAAAGCCGTGAGCCTTAAATTCCTAACAAGGAAAAAGGTTGTCTGGTTACCGTGGCTGTCGCAACAGCTTCGTGAAGCAATGTAACCCTTTGAATGCCCTTTCGAAGGGTTTTTTTATTAATAGGGGGCACAATGAAGAAAATTGTTATCATGCTTGCGATTTTAAATCTTTTGGCAGTATGCGCACAAGCAGAAACACAACAAGTTGCCCTCATAAAGAATATTCATCCAAAAACAGCCCAAGAACTCTTCCCTAATAGTCGTGTTGATCAGAAACTTGTCAATTGGCTTAAAGGTAATGTCAGCAAAGAAACAAGCCTGCCGTTTAGTTTTGAGATCCCCCTTGAGTCAAAAAAAGGTGTTTATGAAAATATGGGTGAGCAGTTTTCCGTAGGTGGCATTATTGAGCGCATGATCGTTGAGGAGGGGTTGGTTATCTATGATGGGGCTGTTCGCCAGATCGTCCTTTCAATGCTTGGCGGAGGAGAAAAC
>JBAYLJ010000112.1:0-4588 GCA_041664145.1 Candidatus Omnitrophota bacterium
ATTCTTTTAAATGATATCACGCAATCCCTACGATGATAGACCTGACCAAACCTAATAAAATAAATCCATCTCAGATAACTTTTTTCTCACCGCTGATGAACGGTGAATATCTTTATTTCGTTACTCGGCTAAATACCTCTTGATAGGCTTCTTCCACATTGCCCAAATCTTTGCGGAAACGATCCTTGTCAAGCTTCTTACCCGTTCCGACTTCCCATAGCCGGCAGGTATCTGGAGAAATTTCATCAGCAAGGATAATCTTTCCTTTGCATCGGCCAAATTCAAGCTTGAAATCAATAAGTTCGAGATTAATATTCAAGAAAAATTTCTTCATAAGCTCATTGATCTTAAACGTATATTTCTTAATATCAGCAACTTCTCGATCCGTCGCCCACCCCAAAGCCTTAATGTGATATTCGCTTACCAAGGGATCATTTAAGGAATCCTTCTTGTAACAAAAATCAAGGATCGGGGTCTCAAGCTTCAACCCTTCTTTTAGATCAAGCAATCGGCACAAAGAACCTGCGGCCATATTGCGGATAATAACCTCAATAGGAACGATCTCAACGCGCTTGACCAGCATTTCTCTATCGCTCAAGGTCTTCACAAAATGCGTCGGGATCCCCTTAGATTTTAAATATTCAAAAATACGGCTTGAGATTTTATTGTTAAAGATCCCCTTTTGCAAAATAGTACCTTTTTTCTGGGCATTAAACGCCGTGGCATCGTCTTTAAAATATTGGATCACATAATCTGGGGAATCTGTTTCGTAAAGGATTTTTGCTTTGCCTTCGTAGATTTGCTTTCGTTTTTCCATGAACAAGCTCCTTTAGGTGGTCTGGTTCTTTCTCTCTAAGCTAAAATAAGCGAAGTAAATTCGCGCCCTAAGTTACGTCGGTAAAGCTTCCGTAACTTAAATGCTTATTTACAATCCGACGCGTTTAAAAATTTTATCACGATGACGAATATAATATTTGATATCAAAGCAGGCGTCAATCGCGCTTGGGCCCATATACTTACGTAATTTACGATCTCTTTTTAAGACATCTCTAAAATCAGTCGTTTCCTGCCAAACCTGCATGGCACAACGCTGAATAATCTCATAAGCATCGTCACGGGTCAGACCTTTTTTCATCAGTTCAAGCAAGATACGCTGAGAATAAATAAGTCCCCTGGACTTAGAAAGATTGTTGATCATATTCTTAGGATAAACCAAAAGCCCTTCCAAGACAGGAATAAACTTATGAAACATGTAGTCAAGAGCGATCGTGCTATCAGGCAAAATCACGCGCTCAACCGATGAATGACTGATATCCCGCTCGTGCCAAAGATTAATGTTTTCAAAAGACGCTAAACAATTTGAACGCAACAAGCGTGATAAACCAGAAACGCGTTCACAGGTCACAGGATTGCGCTTGTGCGGCATGGCTGAAGAACCAATTTGTCCCTTAAAGAATGGTTCCTCCACCTCAAGGATCTCTGTTTTCTGCAAATGACGAATTTCTGTGGCAAATTTATCCAAAGAAGATCCGATCAGCGCCAGTGTTGTCAAAAATTCGCAATGGATATCTCGTGAAATGATCTGAGTCGCGACATTGGCGGGCTTAAGGTTCAGCTTTTCGCAAACAAATTCTTCCACCGACGGATCAACGTTAGCATACGTCCCAACCGCTCCGGAAAGCTTTCCGATGCGAAGGCTCTCGCGCGTTTGCTGCAAGCGCTGAAGATTACGTTGCATCTCGTCATACCACACAGCGAGCTTCAAACCAAACGTTGTTGGCTCAGCATGCACACCATGAGAGCGGGCAACGCAAACAGTATCCTTATAAGCCTTAGCTTGTTTCTTTAAGGCCTTCATAAATTTATCGATATCCTCAAGCAAAATATCACAGGCTTCAACGCATTGAACAGAAAGAGACGTGTCAAGAAGATCGGATGATGTCATCCCCACGTGCAAATAACGAGCATCGGAGCCAATGCTCTGGCCAACGTTAACAATAAAAGCAACAACATCATGCTTGGTGCGCTCCTCAATGCGCTTAACCTCATCTAAATCATACGTCGCTTTCTTCTTAATATTCTCTAAAGAAGCTTTAGGGATCATCTTCAATTTGGCCATGGCCTCGCAAGCCAAAACCTCGATCTTGAGCATAATATCAAGTTTATGTTTTTCAGACCAAATATTCCCCATCTTAGATAACGTGTAACGCTCAATCATACGATCTCTCCTTTTAATGAGTCCGCCAAAAAATGAATGGCGGACGAATTATTCTCGAAAACATTCATTTGTTTTCGAGACTGCCTTATATCCATTGATCTTATCCTGCGCAATTACATCCTAGCCGCCGAACAAGGATTGTGTTTAAACAATTTTTGAACTTCAACACTATATCAAAAAAGATATTTTCGGTCAAACAAAAATCATTAAAAATAGCAAAAAAATATAAGTAAAAAGCTATAAGTTATTCTATAGCAATAAGATATAAATATATGAAAATATGCTAAAGAAAGGTTAAAAAAGAGACTTTTTTCTTAAAACAGGCAGGCACTTCACAATAAATCATTATTTATAATATACTTATTAAATATATATATTGCTAAATCTATTCAAGCTTTCCTTTGAAATAAGAAATACTTTTGTCCATGCTGTCTTTTGCTATTAAAGGTAAGGTCTTTAAAAGCTTCTGACCTACAGGACTTTCATAAAATGCAATCAACTCTTGCAAATCCTGCTCCGTAAAGTATTGATCATAAACAGGAACGAGTGCATCTATGACATCATCAAGGTTGAGAGCTTTTTTGAGTTCTTCTTTTTTATCCGGAGAGGATGCGTTGATGATATCGGCGAACGTTCTCCGTATGCTCCCCTTTACTCCTGTGGCTTCCATATATTTTAAAATCAGATCTTTCTTGCTCATGGACGCATAATCTGTCGCACGACCAGCAACATAGCCACCAGCCTCTTGGGGTGAAGAAAGGCTAGGAGAAACGGCTTGCACGGCTTCTTGAGGAGAATCTGAAGCTCCTTCAATGCGATCAATTTCGTCAGCATAATAAGTCAACGTCATGCCGTTAGCGTTTATTGTTATCTGATCGGCAGTCTTTTCAACGATATCCCCCTTAACGGCCCTTCCGCTTTTAAGATAAATGGTCTCTGCAGAACAAAGAGAAGTCGCTAGAAACAAAAACATCGAGATAAAAACTATTTTTTTCATGGTATTCCTTTGTTAACAAGGTTTATTGATAGTTTCTATTTTAACCATAATAAACCCACAGGTCAAATGCTTAAGATACTTTCATGGCAATATTCCTAAATAAAATCCTTGAACCCCTTGCCAGGCTTCTGCCAAAAACTGATTGAACGCTTAACAGCTCTATGCTACGATAACTCTAAATTTGAAAAATCATGATTGAAACGACAAAAAACAAGATCGATCAGCACCTTAGCGCTTTCTTAGAAAAAGCAAGAAAAGAATATCCTTTTAACAAGGTTCATCCTATTCTTTTTGAAAGCATCAAAGAATTCTGCGCACGCCCAGGCAAGCGTCTTCGTCCTCTGTTGATGGCCTTAAGCTATCAAGGTTACAACCCCAAAAAGCACCTCCCTAAGAATCTTTATACGGCTTGCGGGTGCTTAGAGCTGCTGCATAACTTTATGCTGATCCATGACGACATCATTGATTGTTCAAATCTACGTCGAGGACAACCGACATTGCACAAAATTCTTGCCAAAGCGATTGCAACAAAAGAGCACGAAAAACTTGGTTCAGACCTTGCCATCGTAGCCGGAGATATTGTCTACGCCTTAGCCATTGATGCCTTCTTAACCATTGAAGAAGATCCTTTACGCAAAGAAAATGCGTTGAAATACTTTATCCAAACAGCCGCCTTTACAGCCATGGGAGAATTTATCGACATTATCCATGGATTTGAAAAAATTCAAAATATTCAAGAACGCGATGTTTTTCTAAACTATAGCCTTAAGACAGCACGCTATACCTTTGAATGTCCTCTTATGATCGGAGCGATGCTCGCCGGCGCACCAAAAAAAGACTTTAAGATCCTCTCCGCCATTGGACTGATGATCGGCCAAGGATTTCAAATTCAAGATGATATTATCGGTATTTTCTCAACAGAAAAAAAGATCGGGAAATCAATTCTTAGCGATATCGATGAATGCAAGAAAACAATTCTCGTTTGCCATGCCTATCGCGTTCTTCAAAGAAAACAAAAGAAAGAATTCATGACCCTTTTTCAAAAATCTAAAAAATCCTTTAGCGACCTGATCAAGATCCGTCATATTCTTATAAAATCGGGAAGCTTACGTTACAGCCTGCAAAAAGAAGAATCTCTCTTGAGGCAATCCCGCCAAGCCTTGGACACTCTTACGATGAAACCAAAATTTAAAGAAATTCTCTGGCAAGCCCTCGAGCTCCTTTTCTGTCAAAGCCGTAGGATTGCCGAAACGCACAAAATCAAGCTATAAAAAAATGGATTCAGAAAAAAAAATATATTGCCCAAAATGTGAGAGCCCTCACACAGATCTCATTTCTTACGTCTATCAATGTCTTCAATCTAAGAACGCCGG
>JBAYLJ010000113.1:0-4582 GCA_041664145.1 Candidatus Omnitrophota bacterium
CTGCTTAAAAACCTCCTGATAATCTTCGGCCCAGATTGGAGAAACATTTAAGAAAATAAAAACAAAACAGAACATAAGGAAATAAATTAATTTTCTCATTTTTGCTCCTCGGTATCCGCGAGATTTTCTTGCGCATTCTCGCCAGGCTTCTTTTCTATTTTAGTTACGATCTTTTCAAAAATACTAGGCTTTATCGGATCGGCTGGCGGCTCTTTTTCTAAACTGTTTAGATCTTTTTCGCTAGGCCTAAATCCCTTCATTTGATATCGAAACGAAACATTTTCATCCTGGCCTTGAGATTGCTGGGGAGGAAGATTCTCCAGTGTTTGCTCCTCAGGCTTCTCCTGTGAATTCGCCGAGGATCCTCCAGCATCTGAAGATGATGTCGAGTCTTCAGCTGTCTGCTTCTGATTCTTACCGGCGCTCGCAGGAGCTAAACCTTTTTCAGCCGTTTCCTGGCCTGAAGACAACCCTTTTTGCTGCCCTTTTTCTTGGCCTAATACGCCTCCTATGAACATCTTTGAAACAACCATCGCCACAACGACTTCATCACCGCTTGCACGCTTAAGAGTAAAATTAATCTTAACAATTTTTAACAAATCTTGTGAAGTATCAACAGCATGCATAAAGGATGCAACGTTCTCCAGGAGACCTTCACATTCTAAATTAGCATAATATTCTTTATACCCTTTTCTCTCTTTAGTCTCCGCAGGCGTCACCTTAATTAAGTTGATCTTAAATTCCGTTGCGATCATCTCTAATTTCTTTAAAAAAGCAGCGATCACCTGCTCTTCGGTTTTATATTCATTACGGTAATAAGGACTCAGGGCCTTATCGTCTTCGGAAATACGGCTTTTATAAGTTAGAAATCTCAGATCCTGCTGAATACTTTTCTTTTGCTGCTCAATCTCAATATCATACGCCTTCATTTTCGACAATGACGGGCCTAAAAAAAGACGATCGACGACCATAAGCAAAACAATAGCCATGGCCACATAGAATATCTTTTTTTCCTGCTCGGTAAGTTTTGAATAAAAATCTGTGATCACGCTTTACCTCAATAATTATTTTGCTTCTTCATCTACGGAGGCCTCGGCCGTTTTCTCTGCCTCTTCTTTAGGCTTTTCTTTTGAGCCTTCCTCAGCAGAAGCATCTTCTTCTTCGTTTCCGTCCTCAGCGCTTTCAAGTTTAAAATTAAGCTCAAAAGCAGCCACATCCTTACCGCGTTCTTTTTTCGCCGTTGTTGATTTAGTTTTTACACTTTTAAAGAACTTCGAATTCTCAAGCGACCCTACCAGAGCAAAAACCTGCGACATCGAATCTGATATGCCATCAATCGTAACCTTGCCGTTTTCATCAAGCGAAAAAGAATTAAGATAGACATCCTGCGGAATGATCTCATAAAGCTCACGCACAGCCTCAAGCGGCATGAGACGGCTGCTTAAATATGCCTTGATAATACGCGTCTTTGTCGAGACTTCTTCAAGCCGACGTGCATCTTTTTGCGCCTGATCATATTCCTTTTTCATCTTATCAAGGAGCGCGCTCTTAAAAGACATCTTGCTCATGACAATTAAACCAATAATGATAAGCAAGATAAGGACCAAAATGCCAAATTTAATGCCTTCCTTGCTTTGCTCTTCCAACGAACGCTGAACTTGAATTTCTTCAGGAAGAAAATTGATCTGGCTTGCCTTAAGAACAAATAAAGGCGCGATCACATCCAAAAATGTGACATCGCCGCGGGAACGAATGACCTGCCTGGCAACCTCGCTTAATTTTATTTTATCAAAATAACGATTTGTCTTAACAATAATACTAAGACTTTTTGAAATAATCAATTGCAATTCTTCATGGCTTTCACATGTATTGCTTAAAATATATTCACTCGGGAGTTTCTCAATATCTTCACTCTGATAAGACTCAATAGATTGCTTAAGCTCCGCGATAAACCGTTCTCCAACGGCAGCCTCTCCCCCCGCAAGAAGATTCATACCAATAGGGATATTGCGACACGCCACAACGGTATCACGGATCATGATCGTAAAATCTGTCGACAAGTAATCAACATCAATGATCCCGATCGGCGCATCTTTGTTTTCGACATCAGCTGTCTGCGCATAAAATCCTGCACGCGCCTCAGGCCCAAAAAGAATCTTTGTCACCCTGACGCCCGCGCTTTGAAGGATATCGATTTGACGCATAATGATCTTTCGGTTAACAATAACAAGCAAAACCTTACTGTAATTTTTTTGATAAACGCCAAAATTAATATAGCCGATGCTAATTTCATCGCGAGAATAAGGGGTATGCCTTCCCGCTTGAAGCTCAATGATCGACTCGATTTCTTTCGCATCAAGCGATGGTATTTCTATATTCTTTGTCGTTGTGACATTGGAGGGTAAAACACAAATGGCTTCAGGATTCCTTAAAGAAAATCTCTGCGTTATTTCTTTAACCTTTAACGTAATATCTTCATCTGAAAGACCTTTAATATCCTGAAAATAAAGATTTGCAACCTCGAGATTGCTTGAGGCATTTCGAAAATGAGCTATTTTTAGCAGCTCATCTGTCAGCAAAATACTTAACTGTCCTTTTTGATTATTTCCCATAGATCGCTTTTTACCTTATGTTTCCTGCCAATAAATAATTGTTTGAACCGAGGCATCGTAAACACATCGAATCTTCATCTGCTGCTGTCCTATCGCTGCAAAGGCTTCGATAGAATAAATATCTGAATCAACTCTAAACTGCTCATCTTCAAAGAGCTGCTGAGCAAAAAGAGTATCATTTTCTGTCGCTACGCTTGAAAGGCGGAGTAAGAAAGTAAGCCCATCCTCAGATTGAAAAACATAATCATCTTCGGTGCCTTCAATGCCGTCCTCGCCGGCACGCCTCTCAATAATCTTTTCTGCCAATGCTTCTTCAAACCCTAAAGCGCGTAATACGTGCAAAGAAGCCGTATTGATATTAATTCTTCCATCGCCATAGATCGTTAAAAAATAACGTAGACGATCCAAGATCTCGCTCGTCATTCCCTCAACAAGCAAAGCCTCATCCAAGACCTCAAACGAAGCATTTTTTGGCGCATAAGGATGTTCAAGATTTTTATAATACTCGTCGCTAAAAAAACCTTCCAACCTCCCCTCGCCTTTTGTTCGCCAATCCACGATCGCCAAAGCGAGCTCTTCAGCTTTTTCACTATCATATCCTAAAACCAGCTGAAAAAGACGTATCAAGGTTCTCTGGTCAGCAAAATTAATATTAATTTTTGCTGCTTCCTCCATCATACCATATTGTTTTTTATTCTCACTGAAACTTTTATCAAAGATTTGATAGGAAACATCAACATTGACGCCGTTGAGCTGAATATTTGAGAACGCCTCTTGATTGTTCAACAGCTTTGCCCTCGCTTCAGCCACAAGCATCGCTCCAGGAATGCTGCGCACGTGATTGAGGACCGTTATCGCCTTACGCATGCCTGAAACGGCTGAGTAATAAAGCTTACTGCGCGACTCTAACCGCTGGACAAGGATCATGCGCTGACGCACGCCAATCCCGATATAAACAGAAAACACGACCAGCAATGCTAAGGTCCAAAGAGCAAAAATAAGAATCGTTCCTTGATCGCGTGTCTTCTTTTTCATCATAGATCCGATAAGCTTGAAGGGATGTCGATCAACCGCGTCATCCGTCGAATTTCTTTATCTGCTTTATAGGCAATATCGATCTTGATCATCGCCGGCATAGCCCCTTGAGCTGTTGGTCGTTCAACTAAACGTTTTTTATCACTAAAAAGATATAGAAAGCTTACATTCTCAATGCCGCCAGCCAACACCTTGGGATCTTGCCACTCGCCACTAACCGCTTGACCATAATCAGCCTGCTGTCGCAAAATTTGTTTATTTTTCTTATCAAACTTATAGCGCACCCTCCCCATTTGCTGAATATAAGGATCTCCTTGCCCCGACTTAGGATCAGCCTGCGTTATGACCATGGTTGTTAGAAAAAGATTCACGGCATCCCCTTTAAACTCAAAAAGAGAATAATAAAAAGCATTGTGTACATCATGCGTAATCCTCTCAAGAGAAAGCAAGACATCCTCTTCAGGAAAAAACTTTGAGGCATAATTCCAGATCTTAACACCGCTTGAGAATGTCTGATAGATGGCGACACTGATAACAGCAAACAAGGACACAACGAGCAAGACTTCCACAAGCGTAAAAGCTTTAGAAGATCGCTTAAGCCGCGTCGATAAAAAAAAGAAGCCTTTAGGATGCTTTGAGACTGTCATAATAGATATAGCAACTACGCGATAAAGAAATAGGGCGCCCGGATTCACTCCAGGACAGAACAACATTTAGCTGATAGACCTTTTTCATCTTTCCTACGTTCACAAGATCAACCTGTTGCAAAAACGCAACTTTTCGTCCACGGATAACAGCAACCGAGGGGGTTGGGTCAGTTAAGACGATCCTCCCTGTCACCTCAAATTCCTTTTGGATCATTTCTATTTTGTTGGATAAGAAAATGAGGGCATGGAGCCGATAGGTCATGTGGTTAATATACTCAAGAGATTTAA
>JBAYLJ010000114.1:0-4546 GCA_041664145.1 Candidatus Omnitrophota bacterium
GGGTCAACGCTTTTGGGATCAAAGGTTATTCAAACATATCCTACGGCGCATGGATTTTTTGACTCTACCTTGCCCCATGAGCTAGGACATATTATTTTTCGCGAGTATATCGGCTTTGCTTCAAATATTCCTTTGTGGGTCGATGAGGGAGTGGCCATGTACCAAGAAAAAGCCAAGCGCTGGGGAGCAGATGCAGACGTCAAGGAGGCTATTGATAGCGGCCGCTTTATTCCCTTGGAAGATTTAACAAAAATGCGGTTAACCTATGACATGGACAGAGAAACAATTATGCTTTTTTATGCCGAAGCGGCAAGCGCTGTTCATTATTTGATCTCAGAGTCAGGAAAGTTTAAGTTCTCGTTTTTTTGTCAACATTTGAGGCAGGGTGTATCGCTTGATCAAGCCCTTGAAAAGACTTATTATCGGTTTAAGAGCGTGGAAGATTTAAATAAAGCCTGGTTAGGATTTTTAAAGAAATGAAACAGCATTATCATTTTATCGGTATTGGCGGTATCGGCATGGGGACACTTGCCTTGCTTTTAATTGATGATGGGCACAAGGTCAGCGGGTCAGATCTAAAAGAAAATATTCTTACGGATCAGCTAAGAAAAAAAGGAGCCGTTGTTTATTTAGGACATCAAAAAGAATATGTTAAAGATTCTGATTATATTGTTTATTCTTCAGCGATCAAGGATGATAATCCTGAGATCAGGGAAGCCAAATTAAGAAATATTCCTATTCTTCATCGGGCAAAGCTTCTTGCTGAGGTTATGTCGTCAAAAAAAGCTGTTACCGTTGCGGGTGCTCACGGGAAGACAACCACCTCCTCGATGGTCAGTTCTTTACTAAAGGCTGCTGGGCTTAATCCTACGCTTGCGGTTGGCGGGATCATGAATAATACGGGGGCAAGCGCTGATTCAGGGAAGGGTGAGTATTTTGTTGCTGAGGTGGATGAAAGCGATGGTTCTTTTTTATTCTTTAAACCATTTTATTCTATTGTGACCAATATTGATTTTGAACATATGGAGCATTATCAAACTTGGGAAAATATGCTTCAGGCCTATGCACAGTTTTTTAGCCAGACAAATCCTTTGGGTGTCCGGATTATCTGCGGAGATGATCCTTGCCTTAAAGAGTTAGCCCTGCAGCAAAAAGGATCGATGCTGACCTATGGGTTGTCGAAAGACAATGATGTTACAGCTTTAGACGTTAAATTTCAAGGCCTTGCGTCGTGTTTTCGATGCTATGAAAAAGGAAAAGATCTAGGCGAAATTGAGCTTCATATTCCAGGGAAGCATAATGTGGTTAATGCCTTAGCCGTTGTTGCGCTCTCGCGTTTGATGAAAATTGATTTTTCCATTGTTCAGAAAAGTTTAAAAGATTTTACCGGTGTACAAAGACGTTTTACAAAGCGCGGGGAGGTCAATGGTATTTTATTTTTTGATGACTACGCGCATCATCCAACAGAAATCAAAGCGACGCTGAGCGCGGCGCGACTTCTTGATCCTAAACGCGTGATTGCTCTTTTTCAGCCGCACCGTTTTTCACGTATGAAGTTTTTGAGAAAAGAATTTATTGAAAGTCTTCAAAACTGTGATTATTTGATCCTTACGGATATTTATGCGGCAAGTGAAGAGCCGATCGAAGGTGTTGATGCGTTAAGTATTTTAAGGGACCTCAAGGCGAGCAGCTCAAGGCCAACATTTTATTTTAAGCAGCCAGAGATCGCGCAGCATCTTAGGAATGTTCTTGCGCCTGGCGACCTTGTGATCACCCTTGGCGCAGGAAATATTAATCAAGTTTTAAACGATCTTATCAAGCTAAGCGAAGGAGAGGTTTACGTAAAGCCATGACAATGCATCAAACAAAAAAGAAGGATATTTCTAAGAAGCATATTGGCGTTTTAATGGGTGGATGCTCATCAGAGAAAGCCATTTCCATGAAATCTGGGACAGCGGTTGTCAAGGCTTTGAGCGAGGCTGGCTGTAACGTTTCCGCCCTTGAGCTTAAGTCGGAAAATCGCGAAGAAGTTATGGATTTCTTAAAGGCGGCAAGTATAGATATTGCTTTTATTACGCTTCATGGACGTTTTGGTGAGGATGGAAAGATCCAAGAGATTTTAGAAATAATGGGCTTGCCTTATACCGGCTCTGGGTCAGCGGCAAGTCGTATGGCGATGGATAAGCTTGCGAGCTATGATACCCTTGTGGCGCATCACATACGTGTTCCACAGTTCATGCGTTTTGAGAAGAAAGACTTAAAAAATATTGAGGAACAAGTTAAGTCCGTTTTTAATCGAAAACCTATTGTTGTGAAACCTCCCTGCGAGGGGTCAAGTTTTGGCATCGCCATTGTTCATGATTATCAAGATTTGCCCAAGGCGATCAGTGATGCTTTTTCTTATGGCGATCGAATCATCGTTGAATCGTATATTAAGGGAAAAGAATTGACAGTAGGCATTTTAGGCAATAAACTTTTACCAGTTGTCGAAATCAGACCCAAAAATTCTTTTTTTGACTATAGCGCAAAATATCAAGCTGGGCTTACGGAATATATTGTTCCTGCTGAAATTAACAGCTCGACCGCTCAGCAAGTTCAGCAGATTGCCTGGAAAGTCCATCAGGCCATTGGCTGTCGGGATTTATCACGGGTTGATTTTATTCTTGATGAGGGGAATATGCCTTGGGTCTTGGAGATCAACACGATCCCAGGCATGACCGCAACGAGCCTTTTGCCGAAGGCCGCGGCCGCTGTGGGAATTGATTTTAAGACGTTATGTTTAACCTTGGCTGAATTAGCACATGAGTAATAAGAACAAAAGACAAAAGAAGGCATCGCCAGCGGTTTCTTTATTTAAACCGTTGCTTATTGTTTTATTGCTGGGTTTTTTTTGTTTCGTTGGCGTGAAAAAGACGTTTGTTTGGGTTAAAGATTCTTCTTATTTTAGGGTTAGGCGTATTACATGCTCTGTCCCTTCCCGGGCAAAGTCATTGGAAAAGTTTTTGTACCTTAGAAATCAAAGTATCTTTGATGTTAAACTTGCTGGTTTGCAAAAGCAGCTTGAATGGTTATTCCCTGAAGTAGGGCAGGTTCGCGTGTTTAAGCGATTTCCAGATGAAATTCGTATTGTTCTTCAAGAGCGGTCACCTTATGCGGTTTTAGCGCTTGGCGTGAACCATTTTGTTATTGATCGACAAGGATTTGTTATTTCAAAAGACCTTGCCTTCCAGGGGGCGTTTCCTCTTATTCGCGGGCTGCATGCTCCTTCAGGCGGTATTTCTCTTGGGCAGCGTATTGTCGGCGAGCAATTGCAAATCGCTTTAAACATTCTTGATTCTTTTAGCCAGGCAAAAGCTCTACGTTCATTTGTCATCGTGAAGATGGATGTTGGAAATTTATCGCGGATATCTCTTTATTTAGGCGATCAACTCGAGGTTGTCGTTGACCAAGAAGATGTTCAGGGGAAAATAAATACGCTCGGGGTTATTTTGGAAAAGGTAAAGCTTGATTGGGAGCGTATACGTTACATTGATTTACGGTTTAAGGAACCAGTAATTAAATACGATGAATAACGAAAAGATTTATTGTGGACTAGATGTTGGTGCGCAGAAGATCAAGGCTTCCTTTCTTCGATTTGGAAAAAATCGCGTACCTGAGATCGTTGGCGTTTCACAAGTTTCTACCTCAGGATTAAGAAAATCTTCCGTGAGCGATTTACGTGAGCTTTCGGATTGTATTCATCGTGTTCTTTCCGGATTAGCCGATAAAGCCAAGGTGAAGGTCAAGGAAGTTAATCTTGGGCTCGGAGGACATTTCATTCTTGGACGGAAAACCCATGCGGTTATTCCTCTGGCCGATCGCGGCAATAAGATCATTACGAGTTTTGATATTAAGAAAATCAATCGCCAGGCATGCCTTTTGGGGATCAATCTTGACGAGAAGCTGATCCATGAGTTTCCTGTGCAATATGTTGTTGATGGTTTTAATATGGCGGCTAATCCTTTGGGATTGTATGGTCGAAAGCTTGAGGCGAGTATCTTGATGGCGGTCGCGCAGAGCAATCTTGTAAATAATGTTTATAAGGCTGTTCAGCAAGCCGGCTTTGAGGTAGCAACAACGGCGTTTTCATCGCTTTGTGCCGCAGAAGTTTCTTTGTCTGACGACGATAAGAAAAATGGATGCGTCTTTATTGATATTGGAGCTCAATCAACGGATATCATCATTTTTAAAGATGGTTTGCTCAAGAACTTTATGATCTTAAACTTTGGCGGCGATCAGCTTACGGAAGAAATGAGCCGAGGGCTGAACCTACCCTTTGATTTATCGGAAGATATCAAGCGTTCTTATGCCATGGTGTTGTCAGGGGAAGGAGAGCCCGTTGTTAAAGGAGAGATCCTTGTCAAGCGCGATACGGGGTATGTTACGGTTGACCGATTAAGCGGTTGCAATATTACCACGCCTTGGGCTGGAAATTTTGTTGAAAAAATTTATCCTTTTATCCATCAATCGGATTTAGATTACCATCTTTCATCAGGGGTTGTGGTGA
>JBAYLJ010000115.1:0-4498 GCA_041664145.1 Candidatus Omnitrophota bacterium
CGAAAGCTTATCATTATCGCCAAATTTAATTTCATCCGTTGAGATGGTATCATTTTCGTTGATGAGCGGGATCATACCATAATCTAAAATCTTTACGATCGTATGGCGTGCATTGTTGTAACGCAGGCGATCACTAAAATCATCCCACGTTAAAAGGATCTGCGCGCAACACAATTTATTTTTTTTCAATAATTGCGTATACAAATTCATCAAAACATTCTGACCGATCGCGGCAAGGGCCTGAAGCGAAGAAACTTCTGAAGGACGAACATTTTGCTTGATCTCACCTAACCCAAGGACAATGGAACCAGAGCTCACCAAGACAACCTGAACGCCTTGTTTGCGAACAGTCGCGATCTCCTCGACCAAAGAGACTAAGCCTGAAGCGCTAGGATGCATATAATGCTTTGCAATTGTCCCTGAGCCCAATTTGATAACAATACGTTTTATTTTTTTGGAGAGCGTTCGCGACATAAAAATTTCTTTATTTCTTTTACCAATACTTCTAAGCCCTTTTTTTCCAACGCTGAAACGGAAATAATTTTTACTTTAATCTTTTTCTTAAACTGCTTTAAATTCTCCTTGGCCTGCGACAAATCCATTTTATTTGCAACAAGAATTTGCTTCTTCAAAAAAAGATCCTGACCATGCGCCTCAAGCTCATGATTGATCTTAGCATAATCTTCCTGTGGATCACGCCCATCAACGCCAGCCATGTCAATAACATGGACCAAAATCCGCGTTCGTTCCGCATGACGCAAGAAGCGATCCCCTAAGCCCTTGCCCTGATGGGCGCCTTCAATCAAGCCCGGAAGATCAGCCACCACACACTCAAAATCGTCGTCTTGAACAAAGCCTAAAATGGGCTGTCGTGTTGTAAATGGATAGCTGGCAATCTTTGATTTAACTTTTGAAATGTTTGAAATGATGGTAGATTTTCCAGCGTTAGGAAATCCTATGAGCCCAACATCAGCAATAATTTTAAGCTCAAAATGAATCGTTCTCTTTTCCCCTAGGCCTGCAGGCTTAGGGGTACGATTTTTATTATTACCAATGCCTCCGGCGCCAGCTTTCGCGACAACAACACTTTGTCCGTCTTCATTGAGGTCACGAATGATGAGCCCCGTGTCATAATCGCGCACAATAGTTCCAATAGGAACTTTCAAATAGCAAGCTTGGCCTCTTTTACCTTTTTTAGCATTACTGCTAGCGTGACCGCCGCGCTCTCCTTCGTGATGCTGACGAAACCTAAAATCAATAAGTGTCTGAACAGATCGGTTAGCGATCACAACAACATCGCCACCTCGGCCGCCATCGCCACCATCGGGCTTAGGATAACGCATAAACTTATCACGATAAAAGCTTTCACAGCCTTTTCCTCCGTCTCCTGCCTTGATATAAATTCTTGCTTCGTCAACGAAGGATCCCATAAACATGCCTCTTCTTAAAAAGAACTTTTATCCCTTAGCTTCTATTTTAGAAATCTTAAGAGTCGTTAATTTTTGTCGATGCCCTTTTTTCCAAGAAGTATTCTTTCTCTTTGAATATTTGAAAGAAACAACCTTCTCGTCTTTTTCTTGATCAACAATATCCGCCATAACCTTGACATCAGATAAAAATGGCTGGCCTACTTTGATAGTTGCGCCATCTTCAAAAAGTAAAACTTTCTCTAACCTCACCGAAGGCCCTTTGTCGTCAAGCTTTTGAACGCTCACGATATCACCTTCTGCAACTTTATATTGCTGTGATCCAACTTGAACAATTGCGTACATGAACTCCTCCTTTAATGTGTCTTAAGTAATCGATTACCTGATCTTAACTTGGCCTCGTCCGCTACAATAGGGACAGGCCTCAAAAGACATTGACTGAATTGTTTTTCCTGTGCGCGCACGCGTCATCTCAAGCAAACCTAACTGAGAAATCTTTGTAACCTCAGTCTTCGCATGATCTTTTTCAAGCGCCTTCTCAAGGGCCTGAAGAACCTGACGCTTATGGCCCTCCCTTGTCATATCGATAAAATCGATGACAATAATACCACCTAAATCTCTTAAGCGCAACTGCCGAGCGATTTCCAAAGCGGCTTCCATATTCACCATGAAAGCAGCATCTTCCGGAGAAGCATTAACCTTGAAGCGGCCGCTGTTAACATCCACAACGATAAGCCCTTCCGTTGGCTCGATAACGATATACGCCCCTGACTTTAAATAAACCTTTGGTTCGTAAATTTTATTCAACTGTTTTGTAACATTCTTGGCATCAAAAAGAGATCCCTCACCTTTATAAAGCTGGACGCGGTTGATCATCTCATTACCGATCATCATAAAAACAAACTTTCGAACGCGTTCATAGACTTCCTTTGAATCAACGATCACGCTGCTGACGTCTTCTCGCAAGAAATCTCTGACAATTCTCCAAACGAGATCATATTCCTTGTATAAAAGCGAAGGAGCCTGCTTTTCTTCAGACTGTTTTTTAATCTTCTGCCAAACATCAAAAAGAAATTTAGCATCACGTACGATTTCCTTTTTTCCTTTTTGAAGAGCAACGGTACGAATAATAAAACCACTATTCTTTGCGAAATCTAATTCTTTAAGAATATCTCGCAGTCTTTGGCGGTCTGGTGCGGTTTCAATTCTTTTTGAAACACCCAAATGTTTGTCATAGGGCATAAAGACAATGAATCGTCCAGGAAGGCTTACATGACTTGTCAGACGAGCTCCCTTGGTGCCAAAAGGTTCCTTGACAACCTGTACGATCACTTCGTCCCCTTTGGCTAAGGGTTGAGCCGCTTGTTGTTTCTTTTTTTGCTCTTTTTTAAGATTAAGAATATTGTCTAAAAACTTCCTTGCGCCGGAGAGTTCTTCTTCCACTAAGGGACTAACAATATCCGTTAGATAGAGAAAACCGTTTTTCTCTTGTCCGATATTGACAAACGCCGCATTGATAGAAGGCAAGATCGATTCGACGCGCCCCTTGTAAATATTTCCCAAAAGAACGTCTTCAGAGTCACGCTCAATATAGAAATCATCTAAAATACCGTTTTCCGTGATCGAGACACGCGTCTCGCCTTCTCTAATGTTAACCAAAATCTCTTTGGACATGATGATTATTTATCCTTCCCTTCAAACCGCTTCATGGCGTCTGTCTCTTCGCTCGCATCATTCTGTTCAGGCTGAATAATATGTGGTGTAATAAAAATAAACAGCTCTGTTTTTACTAAATTCTTTTCTGACTTCTGAAAGAGCAAGCCTGCCAAAGGAATATCGCCTAAAAACGGCACCTTCTTTCTTGTGTCAGTCCACTGGCTTTTAATAAGACCGGCGATAACAAGTGTTTGCCCATCTTTGATCATAACACTCGTTGAGGCAGACTCTGTGCTGAGCCGCGGGACCTTTGTCGACTCTACCTCTACATAATCTAAAATCGCTGTAAGCTTTGGCTCGACATCTAAGGTCACGAGGCCAATTTTATTAATATGAGGGGTCACCTCAAAAATAATACCAATATCTTTATATTCCCACCCTGAAACCTGAAGCTTGCCCTGTTCTTCATTATAGGTATATTGAGGCAAAGGATACTGGCTACCGACTATAATATTAGCTTTCTGATTATTCAAAGTCACAATGCGGGGATTAGACAAAATATCCGTTCCTGACCGTGATTTTAAAAATTCTAAGACTGCCGACATTTGACTAAAATCTAACGTTCCAACCGTGAACATCGTGTTTGCCGTTGTCTTCTCGGGATCAGGCGGCGGAAAATCTAACCCTTTTACGTATTTGTCTGATGAACTCTTTGTAAAAGGAAAATAAATTGGTCTCGCCGCGCCCGTTGCCCCTGCCTTGACAACCCAATCAATGCCCATATTTTCCGTGTTGTTTAGCGTCGTCTCAATAATTTTTGCCTCGATCAAGACCTGAGGCGTAGCAGAATCAAGGCTCTCAACAACTTTCGTAATAACTTCCAGGTTACTTGCTGTATCTCTCACAATCAAAACATTGGTGCGCTTATCAAAGTTGATCGTTCCGCGGGGAGTCAGCATTTTTTCAATCGACCCAACAACATCAGCAGCGTTAGCATAATGTAACATAAAGGTCTTTGTCGTTACAGATTCTTGATCTGCAAGCACAAGATCATCTTCCCTTAATTTTTTTAAATTCTGAACGTTCGTAACAATAATGACATTTCCACGCTGGTCATAGCCATAACCATAACTTTTTAAAATAACGCTCAACGCGTCCTGCCAAGTGACATTCTTTAGCTTAATCGTTACTAATCCTTGAACATCAGGGCCTGGGACAATGTTAATACCTGCTTTGTATGAAATAATTTCTAAAACATTTCGAATGTCAGCATCCTCGAAGTCCAAAGTAACACACCCGTTGCACACCTCTTCTTCGACCACAGCTTGAGCCTTGTCTTCCGTAGAAGAGACTGTCTTCGGGACCGCTTCCTGCTGAGCCAAAAGCTGCTGAATCATAAACCCTACGCAGATAAC
>JBAYLJ010000116.1:0-4486 GCA_041664145.1 Candidatus Omnitrophota bacterium
GAGATCTCAGTCGGGTTAAGGCTGAAAATAATTTTTTCGACCTCAGGAAGCATTTCTCCTTTTTGAACGGTCTGGGAAGAGGCTATGCCTGAAAATTTTTGTGCAACATCATCAAAGCCTTTAGGGTATTGGGAAAGTTGAGCAGGGTCTTTGACGGTTTTAAGAGCTTCTTGGGCATTTTTTACCGCAAGATTTTTATCCTCTCCATAAGGAATGAAAATGGAAGTAATGTTCGCGCGCTCCGGCTTGAGAAATTTAGGGAGGTTTTGCTGATAAAATTCAGTGACTTGTTGTGGGCTTACGATGATCTTTTCTTTAATTTCCACTTCTTCGGCATAGTAAGCTTTAAATTGATTTAGGATTTTTTTTCGCAAGTCTGTTAATGTCATGCCTTGGGAAATAAGCTCATCGGAAAATGCTTTTCCATCGGGATACTGTTTTTTGATGTCTTGAATGCGCTTGTCAATTGTTTCAGGGCGGATCTTAAGTTCGATTTTGTCCGCATAAGCTATCTTTAGTTTTTCATCGATGAGTTTTTCTAGGCCATTTTCTTGATAGTAGTTCATGGTTTCTTTGATCTCTTCTTGACTTCGCTTCGAAGAGGTCAGCTCCATATAAACCATGGAGAGGAATTCATGAAGATCTTTGAGGGTAATAACATCATCGTTGACAATCGCAATAATACCATCATTCACAGCAGAAAATGACTTTGAGCTTGGAACAAGAACAAGAGATGCTAAAAGTACCGCAAGAAAAAGTTTTTTAATGTTCATTTTTTAATACTTCCTTTTTTAGGTTTTCGATAGATTCTTTTAAGAGTCGACAATAAAGATCAAAACCAATGCATGTGACATAGCCATGCTGCTGCTCCCCTAACAAATTCCCCGCCCCGCGTATATGCAAGTCTTCAAAGGCAATGTGAAAACCAGATCCTAGTCCGCTATGCTTTTGAATGGCATCAAGCCTAGATTTGGCCACGGAGGAAAGTTCCTGATGCGGAAGGGTTAAAAAGTAAGCGTAGGCTTTCTTTTCAAAGCGCCCCACCCGTCCTCGTAGTTGATGTAAGTCAGCTAGGCCAAAGCGATCAGCCCGATTCACAATAAGCGTATTGGCATTTGGAATATCAATACCAGATTCAATGATCGTTGTACAAACTAAAACATCAATGTCACCTTTGAGAAATTGTAACATAATTTTCTCTAAAAGGCGACCAGGCATTTGTCCATGGGCAACACAGATGCGCGCGTGAGGAACAAGCCTTTGTATCATCGTACCAATTTTTTCAATATCTTCAACACGATTATGAAGAAAAAAGATCTGTCCTTTGCGTCGAAGCTCTCGTTCGATGGCATCCTTGATGACGTCTTCGTCAAAGGTAACAACGTGCGTTGAAATAGGTATGCGGTTTTGAGGCGGTGTGTTGATCGCCGACATATCACGGCCTCCGGCGAGCGCCATATAGAGCGTGCGCGGGATAGGCGTTGCGCTTAAGGTCAAGACATCCACAAGCAGGCGAAAATGTTTTAATCGTTCTTTGGCTTTGACGCCAAAGCGTTGTTCCTCGTCGATGATGACAAGGCCAAGGTCTTTAAAATGCACATCGTCCGAAAGAAGCCGATGCGTACCGATCAAGATATCAACAGATCCTTGCGCGGTCTTTTCAATAATATTTTTTTGTTCTTTGGGTGTTCGAAAGCGATTAAGCATTTCGACTTGAACGGGAAAATCTTTAAGGCGCTTTGTGAAATTGAAATAATGTTGTTCCGCTAAAATAGTTGTGGGCACCAAGATGACAACTTGTTTGTTGTCCATAACGGCTTTAAAGCTCGCCCGTAGGGCGACCTCTGTTTTTCCGTACCCAACATCACCACAGATCAATCGATCCGATGGATATTTAGAATTCATATCACTCTGGACATCTTCCCAGGCCTTTGTCTGGTCGATCGTTTCTTTAAAAGGAAATGTTTTTTCGAATTCTTTCATCCAGGGCGTGACGGGGGGAAAAGCATGCCCTTCCACGCTTGTGCGTAAAGCCTGAAGATGCAAGAGCTCTGCGGCAAAGCGCTGGATACGATTTTGAATGCGTGAGCGCATTTTTTTCCATTGCTTGGATCCGAGCTTATAAATCTTGGGAGGTTTTTTGTGAAAGCCAACATATTTTTGAACAAGATGCATATCGTTTTTTGGAACATAAAGTTTGTCGCCTTGGGCGTATTCTACGACGAGATGCTCCTTGCCTTCTTGTCCGACAAGAAGTTCTGTCATCCCAAGGAATTTTCCAATGCCGTAGTTATTGTGGACAACATAATCCCCTTTTTCAATGTCTACGAAATGATTAAGAGGTGTTTCGGAGCTAAAAATTTCTGTTTTAGATTTTCTACAAGGCAGGATGATGACGATGTGATGCTTCCAGAGAATTTCACCAGTAAGGGTGTTAAAGGTAGAGATCGTTTTGATTTGATCGTTGTCAAGATCAATACGGATCGGTGAATCAAAGTTTGTTGGAAAGATATCAATGATGCCGCCGCGGTGGCTAAACTCTCCTTCCTCGGACACAGCCTTTTGATGCTTGTAACCAAAGCTGACAAGCTGTTGAAGAATAGACTCCATTGATATAATTTGGGAAGCAAAGAATTTGAGCGACCGAAACATGTGGGCTTCTGGGTTTTGCTATTATTTGCGGTTTGGCTTTTTTTGCCACGCCAACACAAGAGGCGTTGCAATAAAGACCGTGGAGTAAACTCCTGAAATAAATCCGACAAGCAAGCAAAAGGCAAATGTATTTAAAACTTCTCCGCCGAAGAAAAACAAAATAATAACAACAAGAAGGGATGTTGTTGACGTTATAATCGTTCGGCTTAGGGTTTCGTTGACGCTTAAATTGAGGATATCGCGAAGATTTGTCTTTTTTATTTTGAGAAGATTTTCCCGGACGCGGTCATAGATCACGATCGTGTCATTGATAGAGTACCCTGCAATGGTGAGAAGCGCGGTAACCACGAGAAGGTCGATTTGACGGTTTGTGATCATGAGAAAGCCAACCGTGACAATAATGTCGTGCAAAAGAGCAATAACACCCGCAAAGGCAAAATCAAAGTGTTTAAAACGAAAGCCTACGTAAATGAGAATTCCTCCTAAGGCAAAGAGAATGGCTAGGAAGGCTCGTTTGCGTAAGGCCTGGCCTACCACAGGGCCAACCTTTTCAAGGCGCATGACTTCAAAGGCATTATCCGTAAATTTTGTTTTAAAAACCTGGATCGTTTTATCATAGCTGTCTTCGGAAGAGCGGATCATGACGGTTTCAGGGTTTTTGTCAAATTGTTGAATGACAAAGTTTTTGACCCCTCCCTCATCAAGCGCGTTACGCAAATGTTGAGCGTCAATGGGTTTGGTAAATTTGTATTCTTGAACTTGGCCACCAGAGAAGTCAACACCATAGGCCGTATCTTTGTGAACCCAAAAGAAATACATCCCAACGGCAATCGTGATCAAGGATAAGGCATAGCAAAAATGGCGCATGGCCACAAAGTCGATCTTTGTATTATTAAAAAATTTAAGGCTTTTGAGTGATTTAATGATACCTGCTTTGACGAAGAAATCAAAAAGGGCTTGAGAGACAAAAAGAGCTGTAAACATGCTGGAGAGAAGACCAATGGTGAGTGTAATGGCAAAGCCTTTGATGGGCCCTGATCCAAATTGAAAAAGCATGAAGGCCGCGATCAGCGTTGTAAGATTTGAATCAAAAATAGCGCTAAAGGCTTTATTAAATCCATTGTTAACAGCGGCTTGAAGGGTGCGGCCGTTCGCGAGTTCTTCGCGAATGCGCTCGTTAATAAGGACGTTGGCGTCAACCGCCATGCCGAGCGTTAAGATAATACCAGCAATACCTGGCAAGGTTAGTGTTGCCTGCGCATCAGGCATCATGGTGTTCAGAAAGCCCATGATCCCAGTAATTAAAATGAGGTTGAAAAAGAGAGCAATGTCAGCAATAAAGCCTGATGAAAAATAATAAATAAGCATGAAAATAATGACGGCAAGGAGCCCTAGGAGCGTGGCGCGAACACCTGCATCAATAGAGTCTTTTCCAAGAAGCGGCCCGACGGTTCTTTCTTCTTCGACATACATCGGTGCAGGTAAAGCACCTGAACGAAGTGAAAGCGCAAGAAGGTTTGCCTCCTCAAAGGTAAACATCCCTGTGATTTCTGCGCTTCCTGACAAAATCGGTTCGCGGATATTAGGAGCGGACAAGACTTCCCCGTCTAAGACAATCGCGAGCTGCCCGTTGATATTTTCTTGTGTAATCGTGGCAAATTTTTTTGATCCTTCAGCATTTAAGGTAAGAGAAATACGGGGTTGTCCAAAACTTTGTTGATCAAAGTCAACGCGCGCATCAGAAACAGTTTCCCCGCTTAGGGCTGTTGTTTTCTGAATGAGGATAGGACGATTTTGTTCCCCTTTGATATATTTAAGTTCATAACCGGGATCA
>JBAYLJ010000117.1:0-4444 GCA_041664145.1 Candidatus Omnitrophota bacterium
TCAGGATAAGCAACTCGTATTTTCGGTAAAAGATTTTTGACAACCAAGACCTCTCCCACGCTTACGGCATGAACCCAAATCCGACCCTTGTCTTTTAAATTCAACTTTTCTTTATTGAGAAACCCAAAACGTGCCCAAAAACCTTTATGCCATTTCTTTTTTAGCAAAAGATACGGCAGATAAAGCAAAGAAAAAATGACAAATAAAAAATCGTAAAATAAAACCATGTTATGCCCTAGGATGCGCTTTGTTATAAATGCTTTTCAGCTTTTCTGTTGTCATGTGCGTATAGATCTGGGTCGTGGATAAATTCACATGGCCCAATAATTCTTGAACCGAGCGTAAATCTGCGCCGGCATTAAGCAAATGTGTCGCAAAGGAATGCCTTAAAGAGTGCGGCGACATTTTTCCCTGGATACTGGCTTTCGTAATGTATTTGTTTACAATGTTACGAACGCTGCGGTCTGTTAAACGCCTTCCATGATGATTTAAAAAGACAGCTTCCGATTGATGCGTGCGTGTATCCACATATTGCTTCACAACCTTCAGGGCCGTCTCGCCAATGGGAAGAAGGCGCTCTTTCTTTCCTTTTCCTAAAACTTTGACAAGATTGGTAATAAAATCAACGCGGTCAAGATTCAAAGAAACAAGTTCGCTCACGCGCATGCCGGTACTGTAAAGTGTTTCCAAGATCGCATGATCTCGCAGACTTGCTTCATCCGTGCCCGTTACCGCATCGACAAGCCGTGCCGTATCCATTTCAGATAAGAATTTGGGCAGCTTTTTATCAAGCTTTGGCGTCATCAGAAGGGTTGACGGATTTTTCTTGACCAAGCCTTCGCGAAACAAAAATTTAAAAAAACTGCGCAAGGACGATAGTTTTCGTGCCACCGTACGTGTTTTTAAATCCTTGCTGCGCAAATGACCCAGATAGCGTCTCAAATGAAAATAATCCACGCGCTCAACGGGCGTTTCTTCAAGATAAAGAAAAAACTCTTCTAAATCAATCTTGTAATTTAAAAGGGTATGCTTAGAATAATTCTTTTCAATATCCAGATACGATATAAATTTCTCAACGTATCGGTTCATTGTCTTGGGTCGGCGTCGTTATTCCCTCTTTGGGCAGCTGCCGAGCGGTATACGTACACTCAGGATAGCGGCTGCAGCCATAAAAGACAGTTCCTCCGCGCGAACGACGTTCCACGAGCTCTCCGGTGCAGTTGGCTTGAGGACACTTTACGCCAGGCGCAAAAGATTCTGAATGACGGCAATCGGGAAATCCAGTACAGCTGACAAATTTTCCCCTGCGTCCCCATTTAATAGCCAAGGGCTTGCCGCAATCAGGGCATTTACGATCAATAAAGAAGGTTGTTTTCTCGATATTCTGCATCGCGTAATCAAGCTCTTCCTTAAACGGAGGATAAAATTCATTCAAGAGTTTCAGATACTCCATCTGTCCTTCTTCGATCAAATCAAGATCCTCTTCCATTGTCGCAGTAAACCCAACATCCATGATCTTTGGAAAATATTCAATAAGCATGTCGCACACCTTTTGCCCTAATTCTGTAGAAGTAAAATAACCCTTGGCGCGCGAAACATAATTACGAAAGACAAGTGTATGAATAATAGGCGCATACGTGCTAGGCCGTCCGATCCCAGCTTCTTCCAAGGCGCGGACAAGCGTGGCTTCTGAAAAATGTGGCGGCGGCTTTGTAAAATGCTGATTGGGGTGAACATCCACAAGCTCCAGAACATCATCTTTCTGAAACGTTGAAAAATCAGAACCCTTTTCTTTGACTTCATCTTCGCGAAAAAGAACAAGACATCCTTCAAATTTTAACGTGGAGGCTGAAGCGCTAAATTCAAAATCACCTGCCGTAATGCTGATCTTCTTTTGCAAAAACACAGCCGGCGTCATTTGGCAGCTGACAAATCTACGCCAGATCAATTCATAAATCTTGTATTGCTCTTCCGTTAAAAAAGCCTTGATCTCGTCAGGCTTGCGGAAGACATCTGAGGGACGAATAGCCTCATGCGCTTCCTGCGCGCTTTTTTTAGATTTATACACATTGGGCGTTTCCGGAAGAAAAGGCTTTTCAAAATTCTCCCCAATATATTTTCGGACACGATTTTTTGCTTCATCAGCAATATTAACGGAATCCGTACGCATGTAGGTAATAAGACCGACTGTTTCGCCGTCGCCTAAGTCAACACCTTCATAAAGCCCTTGAGCGATCATCATGGTTTTAGCGGTATTAAACCCGAGCTTGTTAAAAGCCTCCTGCTGCAATGTACTTGTAATAAAGGGGGGCAAAGGATTACGTCGCACATCTTTCTCGGAAACATCCGAGACGACAAATGTTTGCTGCCTTATCTGCGTAGACACGTCTTGCGCTTGCCTTTCGGAATTCATTTCAGGCTTGATCTTCTTAATTTTCTCAAGAGAAGCAGATAAGATTTGCGGGCTGCCAGGCTTTTTAACATCAACGCTGATATCCCAATATTCTTGCGGAATAAATGCCCCAATAGCGCGATCACGATCAACGATAAGGCGGAGAGCAACCGATTGGACACGTCCAGCACTCAATCCTGACCCGACCTTTTTCCACAAAAGCGGGCTCAGCTGATAGCCTACCAAACGATCCATAACGCGACGAGCTGTTTGCGCTTCAATCTTTTTAGCATCAAACTCACGCACATGTTCAAAGGCCTTTAAAACAGCCTCTTTAGTAATTTCATGAAAAACAACACGAAAAACTTTTTTATCTTCTCGTATCTCTTGAGCCAAATTCCAGCCAATCGCTTCCCCTTCGCGATCAGGATCGGTCGCGATATAAATTTCCTTCTTACCCTTAGCATCGGCCTTAAGCTTTTTTAGCGTCTGGCGTTTCGTACGAATGACGATCAATTTCGGCTTAAAACCATCTTCGATGTCGATCCCTAGGGTAGATTTTGGGAGATCAATAACATGACCCATGGACGAAACAACCTTGTATTTATCACCTAAGATTTTATTGATCGTTTTAACTTTAGCTGGAGACTCAACAACAACGAGACATTTTGCAGATTTAGCCATAACACTCCTTAAATGAGCACTTAAGTTATAGACGCCCCTGGGGGCGAATAACTTAAAGATGCGAATTTATCCCGAGGCGCCTTGCGCCCAAGGGCTTCCTTAAGTAAAAATTTTTAATCGTCCGTCAATGCGCAAGAGACAGACTTATTTATTTATATAATCTTATAAGTAATAGTATTATAGAGGATTTTTATTCTAAGACAAATAGTTTTCCAGGCAATTGCCTGACCAAGCCTGAAAGCTCAAGTCTAAGCAGAGCGCTGAAGACGCAAGAAAGCGAAAGCTTGCTTTCTTGACAAAGATGATCAACATCAACAGGATGAGAGGATAAAAGTTTTAGGATGCTCTGTTCTTCTTGTGAAAGACATCTGCCTGCAGACACATTTTCTTTCTCTTTAGGTTTTTCGCCTACCAATGTCTTAAGCTGGACATTAAAGGAAAGCTCTTCAGTGATATCATCAACGCACGTGACAAGCTTTGCCCCTTGCTTGATCAGTTCGTTAACGCCTTGAGAACTTAACGAATCAACCTTGCCGGGAACCGCAAAGACTTCTCTTCCCTGTTCAAGGGCAAGATCTGTGGTGATCAAGGCCCCGCTTTTTCTAGCCGCCTCAACAACAACGACACCTAACGATAAACCACTAATGATACGATTTCGACGGGGAAACTGAAAAGGCTTGGGAAGTGTCTCCATGGGAAATTCGGAGATGAGAAGCCCCTTCTCAGCTATGGCCTCAAATAACTTCTTATTTTCGGGTGGATAAATATGTGACAACCCAGTCCCTAAAACAGCTATTGTTTTCCCTTGGACTTTAAGTGCGCCTCGATGCGCCGCGGTATCAATGCCGCGCGCAAGACCTGAAGCAACAACAATATTGTAACTGCATAAATCCTGAGCAAGCTTTTCTGCTGTTGTTATTCCGTAAACAGAAGCCTTTCTGCAGCCAACAATAGCAACAATCGCTTCCTGCATCAGTCCCAAGTTTCCTTTGCCGTATAAAACAACTGGCGGATCAGCAATTTCTTTGAGTTGCTTTGGATACGCTGCATCAAATACGCTAATGACAAAGGCTTTGTGCTTACTTAAAGCCGCGTGCTCTTTCTTTAAGAAATCATCAAGGGGAAATTGTTTTATGGCAACAGCAACGTCCTGAGGGAGAAAGCTACAAAAACTAAATTCTTTGTCGCTTGCTTGAAAAATCTTTTGGGGAACGCCGAAATATTCGAGGAGTTTTTGAATACGTGCTGGGCCAAGCCCAGGCACAGCATTAAGCGCGATAAGATAATCTGAATCAGGCATTTTTCAAAAGTTGTGTAATCGCGTCAACCACCTCGCTGACGCTTTTTTCCGAGGTGTCTATCGTGTAA
>JBAYLJ010000118.1:0-4349 GCA_041664145.1 Candidatus Omnitrophota bacterium
CCTGTTCCGGAAAAAGATCTTCCAGTGATCTTGCCGGATGGTATCAAGATCACTGGCGAGGGCGGAAGTCCGCTTGCCAAAAGCGAGAAATTTGTTAATGTGAAATGCCCCAAGTGTGGCAAAAAAGCACGCCGCGAAACCGACACTATGGCGACATTCTTTGATTCCTCATGGTATTTTTTACGTTATACGGATGCACATAATAATAAAGAAATCTTTGATAAGCAAGAAGCCAAATACTGGATGCCGGTCGATCAATATATCGGCGGCATTGAACACGCGATCTTGCATCTTTTGTATTCTAGATTTTTTACGAAATTCTTTAAAGACCTAGGCCTTATCCATTTTGATGAACCCTTTACGCGATTGTTGACTCAAGGCATGGTTTTAAAAGAGGGCGAGGTTATGTCAAAGTCCAAGGGCAACACCGTTGACCCGGATGCGGTGATCAGTAAATACGGCGCAGACACTTTGCGGCTTTTTATTTTGTTTGCAGCTCCACCTGAAGATCAGCTGGAATGGAATGACAACGCCATTGATGGCTCTTGGCGATTTTTGTTACGTGTATGGACCATCGTTGAAGGTGAATACGCCTTGAAGGCAGCGCCTTCGCCTTTAGATGATGTTGATAAAGCCCTTGAGCGAGAACGCCATATGGCCATAAAAAAGTTTACAGAAAATATCGAAAAGGGATTTAAATTTAATACCGCGATTAGCAGCGCCATGATCTTGTTGAATAAAGCAGAGCAATACGTGAAAGAAAGAAAGCCTGCGGCCAGCGTAAATCAGTTGATCCTTAATAACACCCTTGAGACCCTGGTGCTGTTGCTTTCCGCGATCACGCCTCATACATGCGAAGAATTGTGGCAACGTATGGGCAAAAAAGACAAGAGCGTTAGCGATGTTGCTTGGCCTATTCATGAGGAAAAGGCCTTGCAGCTTGAGAATGTTACGATGATCGCGCAAATCAACGGCAAGATGCGCGGAAAATTTGAAATGCCTGTTGATGCTAGCGAAGAAGAGCTTAAGGAAGTTATTTTAAATGATGAGAAGATCAAAGGGCATATTGGCGGCAAGGAGATCAAGCGGTTTATTGTGGTCGCGAACAAGATCGTTAATATCGTTATATAAAAAATTGAAATACCAAATACGAAATCCTAAGCAATATCAAAATTTAATATCCGAAATCAGAAACATGCTTTTTAAACATTTGAAATTGGTTTTTGAATTTATTTAGGGTTTAGTATTTAGGATTTACTTATTAATCTAAGCTCACTATGCATTTTACCGCTGATCTTCACATCCATTCCAAATATTCCCGTGCCACCAGCAAAGATTTAAATCTTGAATCGCTTTATCGCTGGGCACAGCTTAAGGGGCTCAGGGTTGTTTCCACGGGAGACTTTCTTCATCCTGCTTGGTTTAAAGAAATCACAACAAAGCTCGAGCCTGCTGAAGAAGGCCTTTTTAAATTAAAATCTATCTACGCAAAAAAGATTGACTCCGAGATCCCCCAATCCTGCCGTGGCGAGGTCCGGTTTATTCTTTCAGTTGAAATATCGAGTATTTACAAGCGTCTTGAAAAGGTGCGCAAGGTGCACAATGTCGTTTTTGTGCCAAGCCTTGAAGTGGCGCAAGGCTTGCAGAAAACAATTGAGAAGATCGGCAATATCCATTCTGATGGCCGTCCGATCTTAGGGCTTGATTCGCACGACCTCTTGGAGATCACGCTTCAATCGCACCCCCAATCTTTTCTTGTGCCTGCTCATATCTGGACGCCATGGTTTTCCATGCTGGGCTCTAAGGGCGGCTTTGATAAGATGGAAGACTGCTTTGGGGAGCTTACGAAACATATTTTTGCCCTTGAGACAGGGCTTTCATCGGATCCGCCAATGAATTGGCGCTTGAGCCAGCTCGACAGCTGTGTCTTGATCTCAAATTCTGATGCTCATTCAGCGCCTAAGCTTGGCCGCGAGGCAAATATTTTTGATACAGAATTTTCATACTCTGGCATTTATAGTGCGCTCAAAGACAAAAATAATAAAGGTTTTCTGGGTACTCTTGAATTTTTTCCCGAAGAAGGAAAATATCATTACGATGGCCATCGGGATTGCGATGTGCGTTTAACGCCCAAAGAAACAATAAAAAATAAAGGGCTGTGCCCAAAATGTGGCAAGCCTGTGACCGTCGGTGTTATGGCGCGGGTTGAAGAACTCGCTGACCGGCCTGAAGGGCAAAAAGGTGCGCGGGCTAGGCCCTACAAAAGTTTGATCCAGCTTGAAACAATTATCTCCGAAGGCAAGGGCATGGGGCCGACATCCAAACCTGTTCAAGAACTTTTTTACCGTATGCTGTCAAAATTAGGAAATGAACTAAGCATTCTTAATGATATTCCATCGGAGGCGATCAAGAAAACCGGTGGTGATCTCTTGGCCGAAGGTATCCGACGGATGAGAGTAGGCGAGGTCACTATTGCGCCGGGCTATGATGGAGAATACGGCGTCATTAGCTTGTTTTCAGATAAAGAGAGAAAAGCAGAAAAAGACCAGCTGACGTTGTTTTGATTGTGGTTCACTCTCAAGATTGTCTTGTTTTTTTTACAGGAACGCTTGCTTTCCCCAGCGAGGAAAGCTTCGCTCGACGTTCGATTTCGCGATGCTACCATGCCGCGAAATCTTCACAACGTCCTGTTCAAAGCAAGCCAATCTTCTGTGTAAACTTAATTGAAAGGCGTGTTGGCATTGTCCTCTCGCGAGTTCCGTAGACCTCAGATTTTCTTATTTTTTAGTTAAATCTGGGGACTATGGTGTTTGAGCGGAGGATAATGCCGATACGCCCTTTCGGCAATCGCGCTCCTGGAAGAGGCAAGGCAAGCTCTGCAAGCAGCCGCCAAAATTTTTTTATTGTATTCTTTTTAATTTCCTGCTACGTTTGTCAATAAAGAGACAGCGATGAAACGACCCCATAATGTAAATGACGCTCAGTGGCAAGCCGTCACTCACGCAGGCGAGCATTTGCTGATCAGTGCCGGCCCCGGCACAGGCAAGACCCATACCCTGACACACCGCATTTGTTATCTTCTTTCCAAATGTCAAGACCATGAACACATTTTAGCTATTACGTTTACCAACAAAGCCTCGCAAGAAATGCGTCAACGGCTGGATCTTCTTTGCCCGGACAGCTTGACACGCATTGAAGCATCGACCTTCCACGCTTTTTGCTTAACGTGTCTTCGCGCATTTGCTTCTCTTGCGCATTTACCAAAAGATTTTCAAGTGGCATCAGCGCTTGATATTGAGGCCGTGACTAAAGAAATGTGGAGTGATGTTCAGCGCAAAGAACGACAAAAAAGATTGCAGGAAATATCTCGTTATAAAAATTTCGTTACGCAAACGCCTTCCGAATATTTAGCATCTTATAATCACCAATTAAGGAAAAGAAATTTATTGGATTTTGATGATATTCTTTGGGAAGCTTTGTGTCTTTTTCATGATAATAAGGAAGTCTTACAAGAGGTTCAATCGCGCTATCGCGCTATTTTTGTCGACGAGTATCAGGATATCAACCATGTCCAACATGAAATTTTAAAGCTTCTTGTTCAAGGGGATGTTGGGCTTACCCCGTTAGAGAATGCCGCCGATAAAGCCGTCGGCAAAACACCCTTTCGGTTCGGTAATGATGTGCTGCCTTCGTCAAAACGTGAGACAAGAAATAATTCTCTAACGGGGCTTACCGCGATCGGCGACCCGCATCAGGCGATCTATGGCTTTCGCGGAAGTGATGTTCGTTTTTTCCATGATTTTTTGACAGATTTTCCTTTGAGCCAACACTTATCGTTATCTGAAAATTATCGTTCGTCGGGAAATTTGCTTGCGGCTGCGCATCAAGTCATTGTCCAGGGGCCAACGCTGAATGTTCCAGCTTTGGTCGCGCGCATGCACACGCAAGGCCGTCTGGTGATTTACAAGGCCTCAACAGAACGCGCTGAGGCCGAATATGTGGTGCATGAGATCGAAAAGCTTGTTGGCGGCACCAGTATGTTCTCTAAAGATTCCAAACGCGTGAGCCCTGAGGCAGAAGGGCAGGTCAGTTTTGGCGATATCGCTATTCTTTATCGGATGAATGCGCAGCGTAAGCCCCTTGAGGAAGCCTTGGAGCGAAGCGGTATCCCTTATGATGTGTCCGGGGATTTGCCTTTGTGCGAAGAAAAAGAGGTTCTGGCTCTTTTGCCTGATCTATTAAAAATGAGGCACACGCCGATCAACGAGGTAGTCGATTATCGTTCAGCGCTTGGGAAAAATCCAAGCCATTGCTTGGAAAGGCTCCTTGACTTGGCTAAACGATCTAAG
>JBAYLJ010000119.1:0-4323 GCA_041664145.1 Candidatus Omnitrophota bacterium
CAAATGAACAAAGGAGGCAGTATGAAAGACCAGGAGACGACAAGGAAAGTGCAGATTTGGCAGGTGATCGTTTTAGTGGAATTTGTGATGATCATTTTTTTGGGACTTTATGCCAGCTATCTGCGTAACGCATTTGTTGCTCAGGGAAGTTATGTCACCCAAGTTGAGCAACTTTTAGGAAGCCAAGATAAACGTGAAAAAGAAGTTTCAGCTAAACTTTTAAATGTCATGACGCTTTTACAAAAAGCTGTTAATGATCTAAATCAAGGTCAGCCAGGCGCCATGCTAAACAATGTGCCTGTACCAGCGCCTGTGCCAGAAGCTGCAAAATAGCACAAGAAAGCGTTTTTACCTAAAGCCTTCAGGCCCTTTTTTTCTTGACGTTTTTGTGTTATCTTTAAGTTAGCTGTATCGTTCTTTTATAAGGTGTTATTGTAGTAATATTTTCTTAACCAAGCCCCGCCAAGGCGTATCCTTTGCGGGGTTTTTGTTTCTAAGAGTTTTGAATTGATTTCGTAAAGTTTCGAGTATAATAAGAAAAAGAGTTATTAACCCCTTAGGAAAAGTTTAAGCATTATGTCGACAAAAGACCTTATTATCGTATTTTCCATTCTTTGCGTTGTTGTTTTTGTTGTTTTTGCTATTTTCTTTCCGGCCGAAGAACAGCGAAAGCGCAGGAAAAAGAAGCTTGAGGAGCCTGAAGACCTTTTATCCAAAGAAGAAAAGAAATGGCAGGAGGCAGCTTTTCGCTTAAAAGAATATGTGACTAAATATAAACAGGAGATCAATGATCTTAAAAGAGAAGAGCAAAAGCTTAAAGAAAAGATCAAAGAAGAAGAGCAAAAAGGGCAAAAGTTTGAAGAGAAGCTTAAGCGGGAAAAGCAATGGCTGACAGAGCAAGAATCATCGCTGGATCGGCGCACAAAAGAAATGCGTGAGGTTAAGATCGACTTGACCAAGGCTCAAACAGATCGTGAGCATGAATATTCTCTGAGGCTTGCCACGGATCGTGAGAAAAAAGAGATCCAGATGGATCTAGAAAAGTTAACAAAAGAAAAAAATGAGCTCGTTCTTAAAGTGACGAATCTCGAGTTTATTTTGCGCACTCAAAAAGAAGAGATCACTGATCTTCGCAAGTCTAACGCGAACCTTCAAAAGAAAAAAGATGAAGAGCAGTGGATCGCGAAATCAGAATTTGATAAATTAGAACAGCTCTTGAAACAAAAAGAAAAAGAAATTCAAAAGCTTCATGATGATTGGAAGCGCTAAGCCGCTTATGTTTTCCCACCGCACTGATTGGTCTTTTGCTTCAAATCCTTTAATGCTTCGGCTTAAAGAGCTCAAGGAAAGAAACGTTAAGATCCTTGATCTGACAGAATCGAATCCCACGCGGGCTGGATTTTCCTATCCTGGCAAAGAAATTTTAAGATCTTTAAGCAAACCTGCCAACATGCTTTATCAACCCGAGCCTTTTGGCGGGCTCAAGGCCAGGGAAGCGATCTGTAAGATGTATAAGCGTCAAGGGCTTTGCGTTGTTCCCTCGCAGGTTGTTTTGACGTCGAGCACTAGCGAGGCGTATTCCTTCTTATTTCGTTTGCTTTTGAATCCTCAAGAGGCTGTTTTGTTCCCGCGTCCTAGCTATCCGTTGTTTGATTTCTTAGCGCAACTTAACGATGTCAAGATGCAGCATTATCCACTGGCCTATCAGCAGGGTTGGGGAGTTGATGGCCAAGGGCTTAAGTCTTTGAGGACAGAAAAAACAAAAGCCCTCGTTGTGGTGAGCCCCAACAATCCTACGGGTTCTTTTGTTAAAGAAAAAGAATTGGCCGTCATCAATCAGTTTTGTCAAGAGAGAGGCCTAGCGATCATTTCTGATGAAGTTTTTTTAGATTATGTTTTTGATGAAGAAAAAGTTAAGGTAAAAAGTTTAGCCGATAACAAAAGTGTCTTGACCTTTACCTTGGGAGGACTTTCAAAAAGTTTAGGTTTGCCGCAGATGAAGCTTTCCTGGATCGTTGTGAGCGGCCCTCAGGAAGAAGTCCAGGAGGCTTTAAAGCGCATGGAGATCATCGCGGATACCTATCTTTCGGTCAACACGCCTTCGCAAAATGCCCTTGATGATTGGTTTTTGCAGAAAGAGAAGATTCAAAAGCAGATCAAGAAACGTGCTGAGAAAAATAGAAAAACATTGAAAGACGCCCTTTCCAAGACTTCGTTCAAACTTTTGCATGCTGAGGGCGGATGGTACGCTATTGTGCGTCTTGCCGATGAGGTTTCTGGAGCATTGGGTCCTTGATCTGCTGGAAAAAAGCCACGTCTTTGTCCATCCGGGTTATTTTTTTGATTTTGATGAAGGCAGCCATATGATCTTAAGCTATTTAACAACTGAAGAGGATTTTAAGGAAGGGCTCAAACGCATGATCGAGCATAGCGCAAGTTTGTCTTGTGCTAACAGGTCTTGCAAACTTTGAGAAGTCGAATATAATACTAGTATTAATAAAGGGGGATATTGTATGGCGCGACCTTCATGGGATGAATATTTTTTAAAACTTGCTATGCTTGCTTCAGAAAGGGCAACGTGTCCGCGCATGCATTGCGGATGTATTTTAGTGAAAGACAAAAATGTTATTGCCACCGGCTATAATGGTTCTATCCCCGGGGATGACCACTGCGAGGATGTTGGATGCTTGGTTGTTGATAATCATTGTATCCGCACCAATCATGCTGAGATGAATGCCTTAACACAAGCGGCAAAGAAAGGGCACCCAACCGATGGGGCAACGGCCTATGTGACCAATATGCCTTGCACGAGCTGCGCGAAAGCTTTGATCGCCGCAGGGATCAAGCGTGTTGTTGTTTTCTCAGATTTTCATGATACGATGGCCAACACATTCTTTCAAAAGGCCCATATTTCATTGGATAAGATGCCCAAGCCGTCCAATCAGATCGACTATAATTTAGACAACTATTCTTCGGCAAGAAAGTAAAGATCACGCTTTCATCGGACAGGTATTTTTTTTAGAGTGCCTGTCTATTGTTTGCAAAGGAGAGCTAAAGTGAAATCGTTAAAAGTGCTGATGGCTGACGACGAAGAAGAAGCCCTGGAGGTTATGGCGCGCGCTGTGAGTAGGCGAGGCTACACAGTGATCAAAGCGTTCGACGGACAAGAAGCTTGGGAAAAAATAAAGACAGAAGATCCTGATATTATTTTGCTCGATTTGATGATGCCAAGGATGCATGGGTTGACGATCTTAAAGAAGCTTCGCGAGGATCCGCTGCCCAATCGCTTACAGCCGGTTGTGATCATTTCAGCGCTGGATGAATTGGAAGATGTCAAAAAAGGTTTTGCGCATGAGGCGGATCATTATGTGACGAAACCCTGCACGATCGAAACGGTTTTAAAGGCTGTTCAAATGATGCATGAGATCATTGATAAGTTTCAAAGTCGTTAAGGGAAATCTGATGAAGCTACTGATCCTTGTTATTGCGTGCCTTGGTATTTTTTTCTTTTTCATTCGTTATGTTGAGAAGAGGGGCGTTTTCTTTCCTCAGAAACAAATGGATTTTTATCCTCAAGGGAAAGAATTAGGCTTTGAGGATATTTCTTTTAAGACAAAGGACAATGTATCCCTCAACGGGTGGTTCTTTAGAAATGCCTTAGCCCGCACCACGCTTCTTTTTTTTCACGGCAATGCTGGGAATATCAGCCATCGGCTTGAGAAAATTATTTTTTTTCGTAATCTAGGGCTTAATGTTTTTATTATTGATTATCGCGGTTATGGAAAGAGCCAAGGAGCCCCAAGTGAAGCAGGCGTTTATAACGATGCGCTTGCAGCCTTTGATTATTTGAGCCAAAGGCAAGATATTGACAAGGCGCGTATCATCGGCTATGGGGAATCGTTAGGAGGAGCGGTTGCGATCGACTTGGCGTTGCGCCGACCCTTGGCAGGCCTTATTGTGGACTCATCCTTTTCTTCGGCCGCGGATATGGCGCGACAGTATTATCCTTTTATTCCGTCTTTTTTGTTGGCGACAAAAATGGATTCAGTGTCTAAGGTAAAGGATGTTGCGGTTCCAAAGCTTTTTATTCATAGCAAAGACGATGAAATTGTTCCTTTTGCGCAAGCGCAAAAGTTATTTCGTGCGGCATCAGAGCCTAAAGAATTTCTAGAGATCGAAGGGGATCATAATGGGGGTTACGCGACATCGAAGACGCGTTACCTTGCAGGTATCAAAAGTTTTCTTGTTCAACAAGGACTGTGAATATGAGAGAAACATTTTTAAGAATACATAAGGCAAGCATTGTAGACGCTAAGGGCCGCA
>JBAYLJ010000120.1:0-4322 GCA_041664145.1 Candidatus Omnitrophota bacterium
GATTCGATCACATGCGTTGCCCCTTTGTTGCCTCAAGATAAACCGCGCTATGTCATGGGTATTGGATTACCTGATCAAATCGTAAGAGCTGTGGGCGAGGGGATCGATATGTTTGATACTTGCATTCCAACACGCTATGGCCGCAATGGATCGGCCTTTACGAGTGCCGGACGTATCGCGGTTCGTAACGGAGCCTATACCCATGATTTACGGCCTGTGGATGAAAAGTGTGATTGTCATGTGTGTAAAAATTATTCTCGAAGTTATATACGACACTTGTATAATATGAATGAGATGACAGGGCTTTCACTTTTGTCGCACCACAATGTTTATTTTTATTTGAATTTAATGAAAAAGATCCGCAAGGCCATTGAAGAAAAGCGATTTGTTGAATTTCAAAAGGAGTTCTTGGCATGTTACAATTCGACATCCTAACGATTTTTCCTGATGCTTTTGATTCTGTTTTTGGTGAATCCATCATCAAAAGGGCGCAGGACAAGAAAAAGGTAAAGATTTGCGTTCATGACTTGCGCGCGTTTACCAAGGACAAGCATCACAAGGTTGACGATAAGCCTTTTGGCGGAGGGCCTGGCATGGTCATGCAGCCACAACCTATTTTTGATGCGGTCAAGAAAATTAAGGGTAAGAGAAAAGCTAAAGTTCTTTTGATGACCCCATCGGGGAAGCCGTTCAATCAAAAAAAAGCGCATCGACTTGCCAAGGAAAAGAATCTCATTATTATTTGCGGACATTATGAGGGCGTGGATGAGCGTGTGCGCGATTATATCGTTGATGAAAGTATTTCCATCGGGGACTATGTCTTGACCGGAGGAGAGATCCCTGCCATGGTCATTGTCGATAGCGTCTCGCGTCTGCTTCCAGGTGTTTTAGGCCGTGAAAACTCTTTAACAGATGAGTCGTTTGAGCGTCAGCTATTGGAATATCCTCAGTATACACGTCCAGCAAATTTTATTGGCATGAAGGTTCCAGATGTGCTATTATCTGGAAATCATAAAAGCATAAAAGAATGGCGTTTGAGGCAATCCATTCTTCGCACAAAGAAAATCCGTCCGGATTTATCGACCTTTGCGCAACCAAAGGTAACAAGGTAGTCGATATAAGGTCTTTTTTCTAAGGGTACAAAGGTCGTTATGTCGGTCTTCCATGTTGCCGATGGAAAGGAAAAGACCGATAATAATAAAAATATTTATTATAAGATAAAGGGGGTTGTTTGATATGGTTAGCAATGTCGGAGCTGTGATCAAAGAGATTGAAAAAAAATATCAAAGAGAATTGCCGGACTTTAAAGTCGGTGATAATGTTAAAATGTTTGTTAAGGTTGCTGAAGGCGACAAAGTTCGACTTCACCCCTTTGAAGGAACCGTGATCCGTAAAACAGGTCGAGGGCTCAAAGGAACATTTACGATCCGCAAAGTTTCTTTTGGTGAAGGCGTTGAAAGAACTTTTCCTCTTAGCTCTCCTATGATCGATAGCCTTACGGTAATTGCCAAGGGTATTAAGAAGCGAAGCAAGCTTTATTATCTTCGCGGCCGTACAGGAAAAAGTGCTCGTATTGAAAAAGAGGATGCCCAGGTTAGTTAGTTCGGATGCTTTCCTTCGAAGATCAAGCAAAACAAGAAGGTTTTAAAATTATTATTGGTGTTGATGAGGCCGGCCGAGGTCCCTTGGCCGGCCCTGTTGTTGCCTCGGCCGTTATTCTTCGTGAGTATCAATTTGATTGCGTGATCCGAGATTCCAAGAAAATGAGCGCGCGCCAACGTGCTAAAGCCTATGATGAGATTTTGCAAAAAGGTTATGTTGGCCTTGGGCAAAGCGATCATGCTCGCATTGACAGAGACAACATCCTTCAGGCCACTTTTCATGCAATGACGCAGGCGGTTCAAGATCTTCTCACAAAAATTCCCCAGGAAGACTTCTCAGAGACAGAATTTATAAAAAAAGTTTACTTACTTATCGATGGAAATCTTTTTAAAACAAATCTTCCCTTTGCTTACAAGACAATTATTCAAGGGGATTCGCTGAGCTTGTCTATTGCGTGCGCATCTATTATGGCTAAAGTCACGCGAGATAGGATCATGGAGGATTATGACAAGGTGTATCCTCAGTATGGATTTGCTAAGCACAAAGGTTATCCGACGCTCAAACACAAGGAGCAAATAAAGATCTCTGGCCTAACGCCCATTCATCGCAAAACTTTTAAATATTGGGTATAAGCTCATGAATACGCGCATCACAGGAAATTTAGGGGAAGAGGCAGCCGTCAAACTTTTGAAGGAAAAAAAATACACGATTTTAGAGCGTAATTATCGCAATCGCTTAGGCGAAGTTGATATTATCGCCAAAGATAAAGATGTTATTTGTTTCGTTGAGGTTAAAACACGTTTAAGCGATGTGCCGGATCTGGCCTTAGAGGCGGTGAGCACGGCTAAACAGAAGAAGATCGCTCAAACCGCGCTCAGCTATCTGAAGCAGCATCATCTTTTGGATGAGGAAGCCCGTTTTGACGTTGTGATTGTCACGCAAAAAAGGCCAAGCATTTTATCTGCGGAGATCATTCAAGATGCCTTTTCTCTGCCAAGTCCTTATCGTTACTAAAGTAAAGCCCGCGGTCTCTAGCGCGACCTTAGGGTAAATTCGTCCGCCAATGAAGCAGTGGCGGACTCATTTATCATTTGCTCCTCGCTATCGCTCGGATTAAATTTGGGCAGTTAAGTTTTCGAGCTCATTGCCTCGCAAAGACAGCGAGGTAAATTCGGCCAAATAACTTACGAGCGCTTTGCTCCGTAAGTTATGGCCTCATTTAAAAACACAAGAAGTTGTTTGAAAATGTTTTAGTTTTGGGATATGATAAGCACACATTAAGAAAGCATTATTCAAATTTTCCTACAGACAAAGATAATTACTCATATACTTCCAATAGATGAAACTCTTTCAAAATCAGACATTAAGCTCATATCTTAAACAGCTTTCATTAAGGCAGCCAGCCCCTGGGGGTGGATCTGCGGCAGCCTTGGTTGGCGCTACAGGCGCAAGTCTTATTTGCATGGTTGCTCGTTATTCTCAGAATCGTCAGCAGAGCAAGGCCCTTGAATCTCAGATCGCAAAGTGTTTAGAAAAGGCTGAAAAGATTCGATTACGTCTTTTGACACTGGTTGATTTAGATGCCCAGGCTTACTTAGCCGTTGTCAAGGCACCTAAAAACAAGTGTCCACAGAGAGCAAAGGCTCTTAAGAAAGCTCGCGCTGTTCCTATGGAAATATGCCGGTTGTCTTATGCCGCGATCCAATTAACACCACTGCTAGCTAAAAAGGGAAATAGTTACCTTTTGAGCGATGTTCGCTGTGCCGTTGAGATGCTTTTAGCAGCTTTTCATTCTGCTATGGCTAATGTGGAAGTAAACCAGGAATAAACAATTACTATGAGTGCTCAGCTATTAGACGGAAAAGTTCTTGCGACAAAAATCAAAGAAAAACTAAAGATGCAGGTTATTTCTTTGAAGAAAGTACGTTCTAGCGTTCCACGCGTGGTCAATATTGCCATTGGTGACCATCATGCCACATGCGCTTATGCCAACGCTCAAATTAAGGCTGCGCAAGATATAGGTATTGATTATAAGCTGGATATCCTACCTCAAGATATTTCTCAGGAAAAATTAATTGACTATGTTCAGAAGCTTAACCACGATCCATCTGTCAACGGGATCATGGTTCACAAGCCTGTTCCAGAACATATCGATTATCATATTGTTGCGAATTATATCGATGGAATGAAAGATTTGGAAGGGGTTAATGTTGTCAATATCGGGAAAATGCTTTTAGGTAAAACAAATATTATTCCTTGTACTCCGGCAGCGGTCATGGCGCTCATTGAGTCAACAGGTATTGAGCTACGGGGCAAAGAAGTCGTTATCGTTGGGCATAGCGAGATCGTTGGGAAACCGCTAAGCCTTTTACTGCTTGCAAAAATGGCGACCGTGACGGTTTGTCACGTTGCGACGAGCGAAGCGGGTAAACTTGTTGAACATGTTTCCCGAGCTGACGTCTTGATTGTTGCGGTGGGTAAGCCTGGGCTTATTAAAGGAGAATGGATTAAAAAGGGGGCCATTGTGATCGATGTCGGCATTAATCAGGTTGGTTCAAAAATGGTTGGCGATGTCGAGGCCTTATCAGCACAAGCAAAGGCTTCTTATCTTACCCCTGTTCCCGGCGGCGTTGGGCCGGTCACCGTTGTCATGCTTATGAAAAATGCGATCGAAGCTTTCCGTCTTCAATCAGATGAGAAATCATAATTATGCATTATGC
>JBAYLJ010000121.1:0-4275 GCA_041664145.1 Candidatus Omnitrophota bacterium
AGCCTTTCTTTGAGGCCGTCGAAATTAGATGATTTTATCGGGCAGCATGATCTCGTGGAAGGCCTAAAGGTTTCACTTCAGGCTGCTAAGCAGCGAGGAGAATGTATTGAGCATATGCTTTTTTCAGGGCCTCCTGGCTTAGGAAAAACATCATTAGCCTATATTATTGCCCATGAGATGAATACACGGATCACCGTCACTTCGGGCCCCGCCATTGATCGCGCTGGAGATTTTATCGGCATCCTTACAAATTTAGGGCAAGGAGATGTCCTTTTTATTGATGAAATTCATCGATTGTCAAAAACAGTAGAAGAATTTTTATATCCAGCAATGGAAAGCTTTCAAATTGATTTTATCGTTGATAAAGGTCCTTACGCCAAGACCATTAAGTTTAATCTCAAACCTTTTACGCTCATTGGCGCAACGACACGCAGCGGTCTTTTAGCGTCACCTCTGCGGGATCGTTTTGGGATCTTTCATCATTTAGATTTTTATCAAACAGAGGATCTGCAGCAGATCATCGTTAATTCTGCAAAGAAGCTAGCGGTTGTCCTTGATGCGGATGCTGCAAAGGAGATCGCTCGCAGGGCACGTGGTACGCCTCGTATTGCGAATCGTCTTCTTCGACGTGTGCGTGATTTTGCGCAGGTTAAAACTAAAACGGGGCAGATCACCCTTGATATTGTTTTAAAGGCGATGGGAACTCTTGGAATTGATGACGAAGGCTTGGACGAGGTTGATCGTCGTTTAATGACCGCGATGCATGATCATTATCAGGGTGGGCCTGTTGGCGTTGAAGCCATTGCCGCAACCTTAAATGAGGAAGTTGATACGATCGTTGATGTTGTTGAGCCTTTTTTACTCAAAAGAGGATTCTTAAAGCGTACGCAGCGTGGCCGTGAGCTAACAGCTGAAGGTTTGAAGCATATCGGATCCAGCCTTGCCTCCAAAAAGCATCAGCCAGAATTATTTAAATAAATATATGATGGGGATGGGAAGACTTCTTATTTTTGCAGGTGTTGTCCTGATCGTTGTGGGCGTGATCGTTCTTTTCTCGGAACGCATTCCTGGGATTGGACGCTTGCCAGGTGATATCTTGATCAAGAGAGAACATTTTACTTTTTATCTTCCTTTGACAACCTCGCTTTTGCTTAGTTTGATCGTTAGCCTTTTATTGATGGCGTTTCATAAAAAATCACCATGAAAAGAAAAATTTTAAAACACCTTCTTTTTATTCTTTTATTATCGGGATGTACCCTCTCTAATCCTTTCATTGAGAAAGTTCAGTCCCCGCCGAACATGATCCGCGTTGCTATTGTGCGTGACGCTGACACTTTCACCATAAAGGTGCTTGGTCCTTATATCATTTTTGATGTGTCTTCAGGGCAGAAGCTTGCCGAAGGCAATAGCTTAAAAATATCCGCAGTTTCTAGCGTAGAGAGCGGGATTCAATGCGCAGATATCTTTTTTAAGACAACACAGGTGAAAATTGTTCCGCAAAATGAGGCTACAGCTTTTATTAACGAACGATGTTTTCGCGGGGAAATCGTTTTTGTCAAGACAGACGCCAATAAATTTACGGTTGTTAATACCCTTGAGCTTGAGGATTATCTTAAGGGAGTTGTGCCTAAGGAAATTTCCGATCGCTGGCCTTTGGAAGCTATTAAGGCGCAGGCTATTGTTGCCAGGACATATACGCTTTACATCAAACAGCAAAAAAAATATCCTTTTTATGATTTAACAAGTGATATTTCTTCTCAGGTTTATGGTGGGCAAAATTCAGAGAAATATCGGACAAGTCTTGCGGTTGAGCGCACGAGAGGCCTTATTTTGTTTTATGATAAAAAGATCCTTCCTGCCTATTATCATGCAGCGTGTGGCGGCGCCAGAGAAGACGTAGGGGAGCTTTGGGGGGAGAGCATTTCTCCTCTCAAGGGTGGGGTGTGTGCGTTTTGCAAGGAGTCTCCTCATGCGTTCTGGAAGCAGAATGTTCGTTTAAAAGATATTCAAGACAAATTGAATGCTCAAGGGTACAATCTCGGCCTTATTAAAGACATTGCCGTCATGGAACGCAACAAGAGTCAGAGGATTAAGCAGCTGAAGATCACAACGAGAGATGATCAAGAAGTCGTTATTTCTGGTAAAGATTTTCGTAACATTGTTGGCCCAAATCTTATTAAGAGTAATAATTATGCCATTGAGATGAAGGGTTATTACGTTGATTTTTTAGGAAAAGGATGGGGCCATGGGGTTGGCTTGTGTCAGTGGGGGGCCAATTTTATGGCTCGCCAAGGTTATGCGTTTGACCGCATTCTAAAATATTACTATCCTGGCGTAGATGTCCTTCCTTTTTACGATCGTAATCAAAATAATCAATGAAGCTCTCGGATTTTAATTACACGCTCCCCCCAGGACTTATTGCTCAGCATCCGCTTGTTCACAGAGAGCGTGCACGCATGATGGTTATTGACCGCTTAACCAAGGAGATCAGACACGATTATTTTTTAAATATTGAAAAATATATCCCGGCAAAGGCGCTGTTTGTTATCAACGACAGCAAGGTTGTTCCTGCGCGACTTATCGGTCACATGGAAAAGACAGGGCGTGAGGTTGAGGTTTTTCTCTTAAATGCCCTGGAAGGCGGCTATCGCTACAGAACGCTTTTACGTCCTTTAAAAAAGATCAAGTATGACGAGAGAATTATTTTTGATAACACAACTCTTTGGGCTAAGCTCATTGACCATGAAAAGCGTATCGTTGAGTTTAACAAAAAGAATATTATGGCGTATTTAACAAAAATTGGTCATATGCCGTTACCACCTTATATTAGGCGTGATGACGAGCCATCGGACAGAAAAGATTATCAAACAGTTTATGCTAAGCCTCTAGGCTCTGTGGCCGCGCCTACGGCTGGATTACATTTTACAAAGAAGATCTTGAGGGATTTAAAGGCATCTGGCCATGGCTTTGGCAGGGTGACGCTTCATGTCAACTATGGAACATTTCATCCTGTGCAGGAAGAGGATATTACACGACACCAGATGCACTATGAGGATTACAATATTCCATCGGCGACCGTTAATATTCTAAAAAAAGCAAAAGAACGCGATCAAAAAGTCATCGGCGTTGGGACAACAAGCTGCCGTGTCTTAGAAGCTTATGCAAAGACCGGGGAAGTGAAGGGCAGTACAAATTTATTTGCTTATCCAGGGTTTTCGTTTAAAATGGTTGATCTTTTGTTAACTAATTTTCATCTTCCCAAAAGTACATTGCTGATGCTTGTTTGTGCTTTTGCAGATACATCTTTTGTGATGAAGGCGTATGCTGAAGCTATCAAGGAAAAATATCGTTTTTACAGTTATGGCGATTGTATGCTAATCATTTAAGTTATGAAAAATTTCTCTATAAAAATAAAAGATACAGATACTAAGGCCCGCCGAGGTGTCTTAAAAACATTCCACGGCGATATCCAGACACCTTTTTTTATGCCGGTGGCTACAAGCGGTACGGTGAAGGCTCTCTGTAAGCAGGATCTGGAAGCCGGTGGCGCTGAAATTGTTTTATCGAACATGTATCATCTTTTTTTAAGGCCTGGCATGGATATCATTGCGCATGCTGGCGGATTACATAAGTTTATGGGCTGGGATAAGCCGATCTTAACCGATAGTGGCGGCTTTCAGGTATTCAGCTTATCTAAATTTCGCAAAATTACCGATGATGGTGTAAAATTTAGATCTCACATCGATGGGGCACTGCATTTTTTAAAGCCAGAAGACGTTGTTTCGATCCAGGGTATTCTAGGGTCGGATATTATGATGCCTTTGGATGAATGCGCACCCTATCCTTGCAGCGAAATTAAAGCAAAAAAAGCTGTTGCGCGGACAACCCTTTGGGCGAAGAGATCGCGAGAATATTTTTTATCCTCACCTTTGAAAGAGAAACAGCAATTGTTTGGCATTGTCCAAGGATCGCATTATAAACATTTGCGTGAGAAGTCAGCGGAAGAAATCTTAGACATTGGCTTTGACGGCTATGCCATCGGTGGCGTGAGTGTTGGCGAGCCTGTTGATCTCATGTTTGATTCGATCACATGCGTTGCCCCTTTGTTGCCTCAAGATAAGCCGCGCTATGTCATGGGTATTGGATTACCGGATCAAATCGTAAGAGCTGTCGGCGAGGGGATCGATATGTTTGATACTTGTATTCCAACGCGTTATGGCCGTAATGGATCGGCCTTTACGAGTGCAGGACGCATCGCGGTTCGTAACGGAGCCT
>JBAYLJ010000122.1:0-4221 GCA_041664145.1 Candidatus Omnitrophota bacterium
AGTCCATGCCTGTGCCCATAGGTCGTCAATATTTGTCTTTGCCCATAAATTTGGATCTATCGCGTCAACTCTGAATATCAGCCATCTCGTGTTCACGTCATCGACAAGGAACTCTGAATAGTTAGTACTCGCAAAAAACGTACATCGCCTTGGCATAATAGAGCTCTGTGTTCCATATGGACGTCTCTCTAAAATAGTAGACTTTGCAAGATTAGCCTTTATGGAAGACACTCTGTTTGTCTTTAAATCATCAAGTTCTTCTAAGTTATATATGAATGTCTGACTTAACGCTATCTGACAGTCTTTCTGTTCGGATAGCGGTTGCTCTGAAAAATATTTATTTCCAAAAGGATTTATGTAATGTATGAATCTTGACTTTCCTATCTCTTGATTCTTTGACTGAAGAACGAAGACCATACGGTTGTAATAATCATCTTCTAGGGCACATTTTATAGCACGTACAAAATGTTTTTCAAGCATATCCCGAAAGAATTTAGGGTCATCAATGGTCATAAGCTTGGCAAGTTCCGTGAACCAGTCTGTCCCGTCCCATTCGTAAAGGTTCTCGAAATATTCACGGAATGCATTATATTCTGGAACGAAAGAGGAACCAAGAATACTCTTTATATTGTCCTTCCTCATTTTTATTCCGTATTCATTGACATCCATCCATACATCGTTTTCGTTGACAGTTCCCCATTCCGAATCATTCTTTCTTGCCTCTATGACATTATTAATTACATTCAAACGAAAGTCCCAGACATTCCTTAAATATGCTTTTACCTCTGTGACTTCTGACTTCTTTTCACGTTTCCCTTCTTTCGGTGGTTCTTTAGTTGCAGTGGCAATAAACTGCGCCTTTACCTCTTTCGGTAGCTCTTTTCTATTTGATACATGTCCTCTTTGGTCTCCATAGCCCTCGTCAACCAATTCCGAAGCTGCCTTGGAAAAATCTCCGTTGTGGCCCAGTATAGCAAAGACGGCAAAAGGAGAATAATTCTTATTTTCTTTAAAAGGTTCCGCATTTGAAGAAAAAACATGAAAGAGGGGGACACCATTAGGCTTTGCAACACCGAACGTAGCCGACACACCTGCTTTTCCTTCTTTCCCTGGTCTTGTCCAATATAAGGTATATGGGTTTGTCCATCCTTCCCTCTTAAGCAAAGTCTTTGCCTCTTCAAAGCCACGAGCATCAGCATTATAATCATCTCCGGGTCTCCGCTCGCAAGACTGATATATACTCTTAGAATCAACAAAATCGTCCACTACTTCATTGAATGATTTACATATATTTATTATATAAGTACGTTCATCGTCAGTAATAGTTGGTATATCCGTAAGACATCCATAAGTTAATACATATCCTTTTGATGGAGATGCAACTACATAGCCGCCCTCGCCTCTTGTTTCAACGATAGTATCTTTTTTACCAAGATTAATACCGCGAACGCCTTTAGCGCCACGGCCCATATCACGAATTTGCTTTTCATGAAAACGAACGGCCTTGCCGTCTTTAGTGGCAAGCAAAACTTCACAATTGCCGTCGCTAATATTTGTTCCTATCAGATAATCCCCTTTTTCAAGCGTGATCCCCACGATGCCGCCTCGGCGTGGATTACCAAAGGCCGAGAGCTTTGTTTTCTTGATCACGCCCGCAGCTGTGGCCGCGACAATAAACTTGTCATCGCTAAATTCTTTGACAGCCACGATTGAGCTAATTCTTTCATCTTTATCGATCGAAAGAAGGTTGATAATATTTTTTCCCTTGGCCCCACGTGATGCCACGGGAATTTCATAGGCCTTGAGCCAGCGCACGACTCCCTTATCCGAAAAAATAAGAAGGTAGTCTTTTGAGGACGCCACAAAAAGATGCTCAACAAAATCTTCATCTTTTGTTTCCATAGCCGTGACACCTTTGCCTCCGCGTTTTTGCTTGCGATAGGCATCTGCGCCCAAGCGTTTAATATAGCCGGTATGGCTAATGGTGATCACAACATCCTCTTCGACAATAAGGTCTTCGATTTCGATCTCTTCAACCTTTGCCGCAATTTCTGTGCGTCGTTCATCGGCGTATCTTTTTTTCGTATCTAAAAGCTCCTCTTTGATCAACGCGTCAATCTTTTTTTCCGACGCCAAAATCGAACGGAAGAGTTCAATATTTTCTAGCAACTCTTTATATTCAGCATCGATCTTATCTTGTTCCAAGGCCGTTAAGCGCTGCAATTGCATTTCCAGGATCGCCTGCGCTTGGATTTCAGATAATTCAAAATCTTTCATCAAGGCTATCTTCGCTTCTGCCGTAGATTTTGATGCCTTGATCGTCTTGATAATTTGATTAATGTATTGAATCGCAATTTTTAGCCCCTCAAGAATGTGAGCACGGCGCAATGCTTTATCTAAATCAAATTGTGTGCGCCTACGGATAATCACACGTCGATGATCAACGTAATGGGTCATTAATTGTTTCAGATTGAGCACACGTGGCTGGTTGTTCACCAGCGCCAAGTTGATAATGCCAAACGTTGTCTCAAGCTGGGTGTGTTTGAATAAATAGTTAAGAACGATTTGCGGTTCCACATCCCTGCGCAACTCAACCACAACGCGGATCCCGTCCTTGTCGCTTTCATCGCGAATATCCGTAATGCCATCAACCTTTTTTTCTTGAGCAATTTCAGCAATGTTTTCGATCAGCGTTGTTTTATTTACCTGATAAGGTATTTCCGTAATAATAATACTGTCTTTGTTTGATTTTTGTTTCTCGATAGAAGCCTTTGCTCGAACAAGAACCTTCCCTCGTCCTGTATTGTAAGCATCCAATATCCCTTGGCGTCCGCAAATAATACCCCCTGTCGGAAAGTCAGGCCCCTTCACGTGACGGCACAGCTCTTTAATTTCGACATCTGGATTATCAACAACAGTGACAAGGCCGTCGATGACCTCGGCTAAATTATGAGGCGGCATGTTGGTCGCCATACCAACAGCGATCCCGCTGGATCCATTAATGAGCAAGTTCGGAATGGCCGACGGGAGGACTTGAGGCTCTTCAAGCGAATTATCAAAATTGGGCGAGAAATCAACTGTCTTTTTTTCCAAATCTTTTAAAATTTCTTCCGCGATCGACTCCATGCGAACCTCTGTATAACGCATAGCAGCGGCTGAATCACCGTCGATCGACCCAAAGTTTCCCTGTCCGTCAACCAACGGATACCGTAAAGAAAATGTTTGAACCATGCGGACAATGGAATCATATACGGCAGAGTCTCCATGAGGGTGATATTTACCTAACACCTCACCGACGATACGCGCGCTCTTTTTGTAAGATTTATTATGCTCCATGCCAAGCCCTTGCATCGCGTAAAGGATACGTCGGTGAACCGGTTTCAAGCCGTCACGAACATCCGGCAAGGCGCGGCTGACAATAACGCTCATGGAATAGGAAAGATAGGAGCTTTTCATTTCCTCTTCAATATTAATAGGAAGTATTTTTTCCTTTGTCGTAAAATCCTTCATGTCTTCTTGCTACCTTTCTTAAAAAATAACTTTCGGTTCTTTTCCTGCTTAAACCTCTGTTAAATATCCAAATTTTTTACTTGATGTGCGTTGGCCTCAATAAACTCTCTGCGAGGCTCAACCGCATCCCCCATCAAGGTTGAAAACGTTCTATCAACCTCAACCGCATCTTCAAGCTTGACTTGAAGCGTGGTACGTTTTGCGGGATCCATGGTTGTATCCCAAAGCTGCTGTGGATTCATCTCTCCAAGGCCCTTATAGCGCTGGATCTGAATGCCCTTGCTTGCCTGATCGCGAACAAAACCAAGAATTTCTCGCAAGCAAAAGTACTCCTTCTTTTCTTTTTCGCTTTCAACAACAAAAACAGCCTTTAATCCTTCTTTTTTTTCTGTTTTCTTAGCTCCCTTATCCTTGGAATAAGTAAAGCTAAGACCTTCTTCAGGCTTTAAGAACTCTGTAATACTTAAACCGTTCTTATTTAAAGACTTTTCGATGTCTTCAATATCTTCGGCTTCAAAAATTTCAACATACTGAGTATCTTCTTGGTCTTTTGTAACATCTCCGAGTTCTTTATCGCTATATAAGAACTGGTTATTGTGCTCCACTTCTACCATATAAATTGGTAGTTTTTTGGTCTTTGGATTCATTTTAGACGCATATTCTTGAAAATTTACTCCCTTTTTAGTCAATCTCTCTACTAAATCCTCAAGC
>JBAYLJ010000123.1:0-4208 GCA_041664145.1 Candidatus Omnitrophota bacterium
TATATTCACGGACTTCTTGAGCGATCATCGAAAAGAAATTTATAACAAACTCCGGCTTGCCGCTAAAATTCTTTCGAAGGCGCGGATCTTGTGTTGCCACCCCTACCGAGCAAGTATTCAAATGACCTATACGCATCATCACGCATCCGCACACAAATAGCGGCGCTGTCGCAAAACCAAATTCTTCCGCACCCAACAAGGCAGCAACAATCACATCGCGTCCTGTTTTCATTTGTCCATCCGTCTGGACACGAATACGGCTACGCAAATGATTCAACACAAGCGTTTGTTGTGTCTCCGCAAGGCCAAGTTCCCAAGGAACGCCAGCATGTTTGATCGACGATAATGGTGAAGCCCCTGTTCCGCCATCATAGCCGCTGATCAAAACCATATCCGCATGAGCCTTCGCAACCCCGGCAGCAATAGTTCCAACGCCAACTTCGGAAACCAATTTGACAGAAACGCGAGCTTTCTCATTAACATTCTTCAAATCAAATATTAATTGCTTAATATCTTCAATGGAATAAATATCATGATGAGGCGGAGGAGAGATCAGCGTGACTCCTGGAGTTGAGTATCGAACGCGTGCAATTTCTTCGTTCACCTTATGTCCAGGGAGCTGTCCACCTTCTCCAGGCTTAGCCCCTTGAGCAATTTTGATTTGCAACTCTTTTGCACTCACAAGATATTCAGCCGTAACGCCAAAACGTCCGCTGGCAACCTGCTTGATAGCGCTACAACGATTGTCTCCATTTTCATCTAGCTTATAGCGTGCAGGGTCTTCGCCGCCTTCACCACTATTACTCTGCGCACCAAGATGATTCATGGCGATGGCTAATGTTTCATGTGCCTCACGGCTAATGGATCCAAAAGACATGGCCGATGTTACAAAGCGTTTGACGATCTCTGAAGCTGGCTCCACTTCGTCTAGGGGAATCGAATTTGTTTTCTTAAAACAAAATAACCCTCTTAACGTATATTGTTGTTTAGATTGATTATTAATAAGAGCAGCATATTCTTTGTACATTTTAGGATCATTGTTGCGCGTGGCTGTTTGTAATTTATAAATAGCCTCCGGCGTCCACAAATGCCTCTCTCCATCCCTACGAAAAGCATACTGGCCTCCGCTTAGAAGACCTTCCTCTGCTTTTTGTGATGCTCCTAAAGCCTGTTGACAGCGAAGCTTAACCTCTTGCGCAATTTCATCAAGCCCGATCCCTTCAATGCGGGAGGCTGTGCCTGTAAAATATTTTTCAATAATATCGCAATTTAAGCCTACGGCTTCAAACACTTGAGCGCCGCGATAACTGCGCAGTGTTGAAATGCCCATCTTGGACATGATCTTCATTAACCCTTTTTGAAGCCCATGAATATAGTTTTCGATAGCCTTCGCAACGCTTGTATCAACATCAAGTGCTTTTTGCTGCGCCATATCAGCGACGACCTCAAAAGCCAAATAAGGATTAATAGCTGTAGCGCCAAATCCTAATAAAAGTGCCATGTGATGAACTTCCCTGGCTTCTGCTGTCTCCACAATAAGGCCAACATGCGTGCGCAACCCGATGGTCGTCAAATGTTGGTGAACAGCAGAAACCGCTAACAGCGCAGGGATCGGCATAAGCGTACTAGGAAGATTGCGATCGCTTAAAACAATGAGCGAACACCCGTTGCGTACAGATATTTCAGCCGCATGACGCAAACGATCCAGGGCTTCCCCCAAATCGTCCCCGCTGCCCTTAGAAGGAAATCCCATTTCTAGCGTCGTGGCCCAAAAATCTTTTAACTTTAATGAATTTAAGCGCTCAAGATCTTCATTCGAAAGAATGGGATGCGTTAATTTAATCAAACGGCTATTCTGTGGGCTCTCGGTCAGAATATTTCCAGGCGTTCCCATAAAGGTCATCAGAGACATCACCAGTTCTTCACGAATAGGATCAATCGGAGGATTTGTAATTTGCGCAAAAAGTTGCTTGAAGTAATAATAAAGAAGCTGCGGCCTCTCGGATAAAACAGCCAAAGGCGTATCACATCCCATAGAGCCTATGGGTTCTTCACCTTTGACAGCCATGGGAGCAAGAATTATTTTTAGATCTTCTCTGGTATAGCCAAAGATTCTCTGACGTAAAAGAAGTGTCGTCTTATCAACCAAAAGCGGTGCAACATCATTAAAGAGTCCACGAAGTTCAATCTTGTTTTCCTGCACCCAACGTCGATAAGGCTGCTTACGCGCATAAAAACTTTTCACCTCGTTATTTTTCAACACACGTTTTTTTTCTAAATCAACGAGGATAATTTCTCCGGGACGTAGCGACCCTTTTTCTACAACGTCTTGTGGTGCAATGTCCAGAACGCCGGTTTCCGACGCTAAAATCATAAAATTATCTTTGGTGATTGTGTAGCGACAGGGTCGAAGACCATTGCGGTCGAGCAGCGCACCGACCGTGCGCCCATTGCTAAATGCAACAGCCGCAGGCCCATCCCAAGGCTCCATCAACCCTGCATGATATTCAAAAAACCCTCTTAAGTCTGGGCCAATCGGATACTTGACTCCCCAGGCTTGAGGAATAAGCATCATCATCGCATGCGGTAGATCTCGACCGCCGTTAGCCACAAGCTCCAAGGCGTTATCCAGGCAAGCCGAATCACTGCCTCTAGGATCAATGACAGGAAGTATTTTCTTAATATCATCACCGAAAAGATCCGATGCTAAAAGTTTTTCTCTGGCCTGCATTTGATTTAAATTGCCTCGCAATGTATTGATTTCGCCGTTGTGGGCTAAATAACGAAATGGCTGTGCCAGCTTCCACGATGGAAAAGTATTGGTACTATAGCGCTGATGAATAACCGCCAGGGCGCTTGTCAAATTTTTATCTTTTAAATCCGTATAAAAATCAGAAACCTGTGTGGCCATCATCAAGCCCTTGTAAACAATCGTCTGGGAAGAAAAACTTGGGACATAGAATTGATCACCTATTGAAAGTCTTTTTTCAATGCAGTGCTCAATATCTTTGCGCAAAACATATAATTTTCGCTCGAGCGTTTCACCTGTTAGATTTTCACGCGCAACGAAACATTGCATAATAAAAGGCTGTTCTTCTTTGGCTTTTTTGCCAAGAGCTGAGCTCGTACAAGGAACAGTTCTCCAGCCTAAAAGCGTAAATCCTGTTTTGAGGATGATCTCTTCGATGATCTTCTCGCACGCCTTACGCAGATCTTGGGCTTGAGGCATAAACATCATGGCAACGCCGTAATGGCCTTCGGCAGGTAAAACAATTTTTAGCTGAGTGCATTCTTGACGAAAAAAAGTATCGGGAATTTGAATCAAGATCCCTGCGCCATCGCCAGTCTTATCATCCCCACCCGTTGCCCCGCGATGCAAAAGTTTTTCTAAAACTTGAATAGCGCGGACAACGATATCATGCGATTTGCGGCCGTCGATATTTACCAAAAAGCCTACGCCGCAGGCATCATGCTCGTAATCTGATTTATATAACCCTCGATGGGAAGTTGTGTCCGGATAACTCATTTCTTAAATTTCAAGAGCTGAATATTCAACTGACGAATTTTAGCTCGTATCGTATTTCGGTTAATGCCTAAGTTCCTTGCAGCAACAATTTGATTACCCTGCGTTGCCTCAAGCATGCGCTCGATAAGCTCCTTCTCCGCTTTCTGGATCACAGAGCGATAAAGCGTTTCTCGCTTTCTTTCTAGGAAATTATTTTCATGTATATCTGTCATCGGGTATGCACCTATCAGGTTTATAGATAAAATCTTTTATTCTTATAGACTGGCTAAAATTCCTTATAGTGATTTGTCATGGGAAGGCGTCGATCTTTACCAAAAGCCTTGGGCGTAATTTTAACGCCGCTCGGCGCCTGTCGACGCTTATATTCCATTGAATCAACACGCTGCACAATTTGCTTTGCTAAACGAATCCCGCCTTTTTTATTTCTTAATTTTTGAAAACCTTGATCTTTTTCAATATAAGCTTCTAAAATAGAATCCAAAACATCATAAGGCGGCAGCGAATCCTGGTCTTTCTGATTCTTCTTTAATTCCGCTGTTGGCGGACGCTTGATAATGCTCTGCGGAATGAGAGATCGGAGCGCTTTCTTGTTCACAAATTGCGCGAGCCTATAAACGGTTGTCTTGGGGACATCTTTGATCACGGCAAAACCTCCTGCCATGTCCCCATAAAGCGTGCAATA